>NZ_CP032485.1:0-152500 GCF_006542335.1 Neokomagataea tanensis
ATGGTGGAAAACGCACAGTATCTGGACGCCAATGCCTCCTTCGACCACGCTCTGGAAGCTGCATGGCTTAAAGTTCGGGATCGACTCAAAAGCGAAGTCGGTGAGGTCGAATACGGCACATGGCTGCGCCAAATCGTTCTCGGGCCACTTGAAGAAGACGAGCTGACACTTTTCCTCCCCACGCGCTTCTTGCGCGACTGGGTCCGCAGCCAATACGAAGAACGCCTTAAGTCTTTATGGCGCACAGAATATCCAAAAGTGCAACATATCGAGCTTCTTGTGCGCCGCGGAACGGCTGAGAACACCTCCGACACACAACAGCAGCCGCTTTCGGCAGAGTCAGACAGCAGCACGACAGACACGCCAGTCGTCGAGGCGCAAACCGAAGTGCGTAGCGATCTCGCTGTACCGCTTGACCCTCGCTTCACCTTTGACAGCTTTGTCGTCGGTAAACCAAACGAATTTGCTTACGCATGCGCGCGTCGCGTCGCTGAAAAGCCCTCTAGCCCCGGCTTTAACCCGCTCTTTCTCTATGGTGGCGTTGGCCTCGGTAAGACGCATCTTATGCATGCGATTGGATCCGAATTAACGAAGACGGGTAACGTTTCTGTGGCCTATATGTCCGCCGAAAAGTTCATGTACCGCTTCATCGCTGCAATTCGCTCACAATCTACAATGGAGTTCAAGGAGCAGCTACGCTCAGTGGACGTCCTGATGATTGACGACTTGCAGTTCCTCATAGGCAAGGACAACACGCAGGAAGAATTCTTCCACACGTTCAATGCCCTTGTGGACGCCGGACGACAAATTATCGTCAGCGCTGACAAAAGCCCATCTGACCTGTCAGGCCTAGAAGATCGCCTGCGGACACGCCTTGGCTGCGGCATGGTGGCGGATATTCATGCCACGACCTTTGAGCTTCGTATTTCTATCTTGGAAGCCAAAGCCAAAGCCTCTGGGACGACCGTACCTGCCAAAGTGTTGGAATATCTAGCCCACAAAATCACAACAAACGTACGTGAGTTGGAAGGCGCATTGAACCGCCTGATTGCTCATGCAGATTTGGTGGGTCGCCCCGTTACGCTGGACACGACGCAAGACGTGCTCAAAGACATGCTGAAAGCGCATGATCGCCGAGTGACGATTGAAGAAATCCAGCGCAAGGTTGCTGAACATTGGAACATCCGCTTGACGGACATGTCATCCGCTCGTCGTGCGCGTGCTGTTGCACGCCCGCGTCAGGTTGCGATGTTTCTTGCCAAACAGTTGACCAGTCGTTCGTTGCCGGAAATCGGTCGCAAATTCGGCAATCGTGACCACACGACAGTTATGCACGCAGTAAACCGCGTTGCAGAATTGATGGAACAAGACCCATCATTCGCAGAAGATGTTGAACTGCTCCGGCGTATGCTGGAAGGCTAAGCCTTTCAAAGAGGCCGGATTTCACATTCCGGCCTCTCTTTCCCATAGCGGTCTCATCTGCTAGGTAATGGGTACTCTGGACCCTACGCTGATCCAACGGAAAAAAACGATGAAATTTACGGTTGACCGCACCCTGTTGCAACGTGCTCTTGCCCATATTCATAGCGTTGCAGAAAAGCGGAACACCATTCCCATCTTGGCTAATGTGCTTCTTAATTTTGAAGGAAGTACACTACGCCTCACAGCAACGGACATGGAAATCGCCGTTGTTGAAGAAATCGCAGCAGAAGGCCCTACACCGGGTTCCACGACAGTTCCAGCATCAGTTTTATTTGAAATTGTCCGCAAACTCCCTGACGGCATCTCGATAGAGTTCAACCACCCTGAAAGCGATGCACCACTGAAACTGCAGGCAGGGCGGTATGCAACGAACCTCAACGTGCTGCCTGTTGATGACTTTCCTGCTATGGTCGCGGGGGACTTGCCACACCGTTTTGTCGTCCCGGCTGCCACGTTAAAGGGACTGATCGACCGTACAAAGTTCGCTATCTCGACCGAAGAAACGCGTTACTACCTCAACGGGATTTACTTCCACGTTGCTGGTTCGGGTCCAGCTTCCACTTTGCGTGCAGTTGCCACTGATGGCCACCGCCTCGCTCGAGTTGAAGCAGACGTACCGGCCGGTGCAGAAAACATGCCGGGCGTGATTATCCCTCGCAAAACGATTGGCGAACTACGCAAACTTCTTGATGAAGGCGCCGCTGACATCGAAATATCGTTGTCCGAGACACGTATTCAGTTCGGTGCAGGACCAGTCCTTCTGACATCAAAACTGATTGACGGTACCTTCCCAGAATATGAACGCGTAATTCCTAAGGGCAATGATCGTCTTCTGCGTGTGGGAAAAAAAGACTTTGCTGCTTCGGTCGCTCGCGTCGCTGCCATCAGCACAGAACGGTCACGTCCTATTAAGCTGTCTCTTACAACCAACCTCCTCACACTCTCCGCCATCAGCCCTGACCAAGGCGTTGCGCAGGAAGAGTTGGACGAAAACACCGTCACTTACGATGCGCCACCAATAGAAATAGGCTTCCAAGCACGGTATTTGACGGACATCACCGACCAAATTGACGTCGAAGTGGAGTTTGCGTTTGCGGATAGTGCCGCGCCAACACTTGTGCGCGACACGGGCTTCCCATCTGCACTCTATGTTCTTATGCCAATGCGGGTGTAACATTTTATTGTGAGCATACAGCGTCTTACGCTCACAAATTTTCGTAATTACACTCGGCTGACTTGGTCACCCACTCACCCCATTTCTGTCCTAACCGGCTTAAATGGGGCAGGGAAGACGAACCTGCTTGAAGCAATTTCTCTTCTCTCCCCAGGCAAGGGATTGCGGAGTGCCCCTTTGCCTCAACTTTGCCGTGCCGAAGCAAAGGAATGGGGCGTTGCCGCGACAATTCGTCTCAAGAATAATGAGTTAGTCCAGCTCGGAACCGGGGCCAAAAGCGAAGAAAAACGGCGTAGCTTCGTTTTGGACGGTCGTACCATTCGTTCGCAGGCTCAGGCCGCTCCTTATTTTAGTTGCGTGTGGCTCACACCCCAGATGGATAGCCTCTTTCAGGAGGGACCAAGCGGCCGCAGACGTTTTTTAGACCGTCTCGTCATGGCCCTAACACCGGACCATGCCCGGGAAATTTCCGCTCATGAACGATCTATCAGCAGCCGCAATCGCGTGCTGCTGGAGCAACCCCATGCAGAGACGTGGCTTAGCGCTATAGAAGACTCTATTGCGCGGCACGCCACGGCCGCGACTGCCTCCCGTCTTGCTTTAGTCGAGCACATGAACGCGCACAACGCTCTGCCAAGCCTGTTTCCGAAAACACGCCTTACGCTTGATTGCCCCATCGCGCAGCACCTCAAAACGGCACCTGCTCTTCAAGTGGAAGACAGCTTACGTGCCAAGCTAAAAGCTACACGGGCCATTGACCGTGAGCAGCGCATGACATCGCACGGCGCGCACCGGGCTGATCTTGGTATGGCTGACATGGAAACGGAGCGACCGGCGCATCTCTCAAGTAGTGGGCAACAGCGCGCAATATTAACAGGTATTGTTCTGTCTCACGCGGCCCTAATGAGCACGCTAAAAGGACAGACCCCCAGCCTCTTGCTTGATGAGCCTTTACTCCATCTCGATGAAAAGCGCTGTTTAGCCCTTCTGGAAACTCTGAAATCTTTTGGTTCATCCGTCTTTCTTACTGGCACCGACCCGCAATCTTTCAAAGCTTTAGAGGGTGACGCTGCGTTTTTAGCTGTAAAAGACGGACAAGTTCTTACCTCCTGAAAAGGCGCTCTGGCCTAGAGGTGGGGGAGAGGCTATACTGTGGTCAGAATTTACAGTGAGCTTACGGAGACCACCCCGCGCATGTCAGACAGCCAACACCAGCCGGAAAATACAGGCGCGGAGAACGATGACTACGGTGCATCCTCCATTTCAGTTCTCAAGGGACTTGATGCCGTTCGTAAACGCCCGGGCATGTATATTGGCGATACCGACGATGGATCGGGCTTACACCATATGGTGTTCGAAATTATCGACAACGCTGTGGACGAAGCGCAGGCAGGGTTCGCGACAAGCTGCACACTGACTTTAAACGGTGACGGCTCCATCTCCGTGCGTGATGACGGCCGTGGCATCCCGACAGATATGCACCCGGAAGAGGGCGTCAGCGCAGCTGAAGTTGTGCTGACCAAGCTTCACGCTGGCGGCAAATTTAACCAAAATTCCTACAAAGTCTCAGGTGGTCTGCACGGTGTTGGTGCGGCTGTTGTAAATGCCTTGTCCGAATGGATGGAAGTTCGCATCTGGCGGAACGGGCTTGAGCATTTCATCCGCTTCCAACATGGTGAGCGTGACGAAGCCCTGCACGTTGTCGGGCCTTCTGATGAGCCGCGTGGAACACTGGTAACGTTCAAGCCCAGCCGCGATACGTTCACCAAAGTCCAGTTTGATTTCAGCATTCTTGAACGCCGCGTGCGTGAGTTGGCTTTCCTCAACTCCGGAATGGAAATTATTCTGCGTGACGAACGGCACAGCGAAGCAACTGAAACACGCTTCTTTTATGAAGGTGGGCTAAGCGCATTCGCAGAATGGCTGGATGCGTCAAAAACGTCCATCGTTACGCCCCCCATCACGGGCGCCGCAGACCACGCTGATAGCGGTATCCGGGTCGAATTCGCCCTGAGCTGGAACGACACATACCACGAAACCATGCTGTGCTTTACCAACAACATTCCTCAGCGGGATGGGGGCACACATTTGGCGGGCTTCCGACAGGCTCTGACCCGTGTCGTTGGAAAGTACGTCGAAGCGCATTCCAAAAAAGAGGCCAACGCTCTGACGGGCGAGGACATGCGTGAAGGCATGACCGCGGTTCTATCCGTCAAAGTTCCTGACCCTAAATTCTCGTCCCAGACTAAAGATAAGCTCGTTTCATCCGAAGTGCAGCCCGTCGTACAGGGTGCTGCCGCCGATGCCATCGCGCACTGGTTCGAAACGCACCCTAAAGAAGCCAAAGCGATTGTCAGCAAAATCCTTGACGCCGCTTCTGCGCGCGAAGCTGCACGACGTGCCCGCGAATTGACACGCCGTAAGGGCGTATTGGACGTCTCATCACTTCCCGGAAAACTCGCAGACTGTCAGGAGCGTGACGCTTCCAAGGCCGAAGTCTTCATCGTTGAGGGTGACTCCGCTGGTGGCACAGCAAAGCAGGGGCGTGACCGACGTTTCCAGGCGATTTTGCCCCTTCGTGGCAAAATTCTGAACGTTGAACGTGCGCGTTTTGACCGTATGCTGGGTTCCGCGGAAATCGGGACCCTTATTACTGCTTTGGGGACTGGTATTGGCCGAGGCGAAGTAGATCAAGGCGGCTTCTCCGCTGACAAACTTCGCTACCACAAAATCGTCATTATGACGGACGCTGACGTGGACGGCTCTCATATTCGGACGCTGCTATTGACGTTCTTCTTCCGTCAAATGCCGGAATTGATCGAGCGTGGTTATTTGTACATTGCTCAGCCCCCCTTGTATCGTGCCAAGCGCGGACAAGAAGAGCGTTACTTGAAAGATGATGCTGCTCTTGAGCAATATCTCTTAGACAAGGCACTGGCCAACGCGACGCTCCGCTTTGCGGATGACCGAAGCTTCACTGACGAGGCCCTGCACGACCAGGTTGCTTTCCTAAACAACGCAGCACGCAATTTGAACCGCATTGCGACCAAAATACCCGTGTGGATTTTGGAGCAGGCTGCCGTTGCACGCGTGCTGGACGCTAATGTTAGTGCTTCAGCTGAACATGCAACAGACTTCCAGCAACGTTTGGATCGCGCCTCACTCGAAAACGAACGAGGGTGGAAAGTGTCCGTATCGGATACAGGTCTGGAGTGTGCTCGCTCGCTGCGCGGCATCAACGAGATCTATCGTCTAGACAACACTTTACTGCGCTCATCGGAAGCCCGCTGGCTTGCGGCAGAAGGCGCGCGCCTCGCCCGGGACTTCAGTGGCCCAGCGACATTGACGTTAGAGCCACATTCGCATGAACTTTTTGGCCCCGCAGCCATTATGGAACGTATCCTTGCTCAAGGCCGCAAGGGGCTGGCGATCAGCCGCTTTAAAGGCTTGGGCGAAATGAACGACGAACAGCTTTGGCACACAACGCTTGATCCAGCGACCCGCACACTACTGCAGGTCAAAATCGGCGATGTCGAAGAAGCAGGCCAGGTCTTCTCCACTCTCATGGGGGATGTAGTTGAACCACGCCGTGACTTTATTGTCGGAAACGCTCTGAAGGTTGCAAATCTCGATGTCTAAACGAACATGGCGGCATGTGATGGCGGCAACGCTCTCACTTTCAGGTTTTATCGGTACTGCATGGGCACAAAACGCAGCCCCCGTCAGTGCTCATGAAAAGTTTGCCGCTTATGTTCATGATCTGCATGCGCTGGACACGGAAGTGTCCTTCGCAACTCAGCCTTGGGGCTATGGTGGTAATGCGCATATTCATTCAATCGGTATGATTGGGTGGTTCGTGCGCATGAACATCACTGCACGGATGGAAGGGCATTTTGGCCCCGACAATAGCGTGGCACCCATCTTATACGATAGCGCAGGCCTTTCACGCGGTGCGCAGCGCCATGTCCACCTAGACTATAAGGACGGAACCCCAACCGTCACCGTGCACACCCCTGAAGAAACTGACCGTGAACCTGTCCCGAGTTCGGACCTTCCCGGAACAATCGATACTTTCAGCGGCATGATCCGCTTGCTGCAAACGATGCGTAGCACTGGCCAATGCAACGGCTCCGCCAATGTCTTTGATGGTGCACGGCTTACACACCTCACTGTGCACGGCCCTGTGGCGGACAACGTGCCGGAAGATCATGACCAGATCGAAAAAGGCGCAGCATTGCGCTGCGACTTTATCGGCCAGCAAACTGCAGGCTTCATCAAAGATTCTCCCAACCGGGCAAAAATGGCGGCACCTCAACCCGGAGCCGTCTGGTTCAAGGACGTAAATGGCTTTGGCCTTCTGCCGGTCCGTGTAGAGTTCGAACACCCTAAACTGGGCCATATCAGCCTCGTCTTACAGACGCCTATTTCGCATTAAGCGAACAGCATAGCCCTAACTGTGCAACAATTGGCAATGCGAAGTGATTGCCAGTTAAGTGGTCAAGAAATTGACGGAAAGCACTAGGTTCGTTACCCGGATAAGAACATGACTAGCACCTCACGCCCCCTGACCGCTGTTATCCTCGCTGCAGGACTTGGCACGCGGATGAAGTCCCGCCTGCCTAAGGCTCTGCATCGCTTGGCAAACAGGCCGATGATCAATCATCTGATTGATACCGTGCAGCAGGTGGCTGACGATATTGTCGTGGTCGTCGGGCCAGACATGCCCGCCCTCGAAAAAGCTGCTCACCCGCACCGCTCTGTCGTCCAAACCGAGCGCCTCGGTACTGGGCATGCCGCGCGCACAGCCGAACCATTCTTTGGTGAGGGCGATGTTATTATCCTCAACGCTGATAATCCGCTTATTTCGAGCGAGACGCTTCATAATTTGTTGTCCGCCCGGAAGAATGGTGCCGCATTAGCAATGTTGGGCATGCGCCCAAAAGACCCAGCCCGTTATGGCCGCGTGGTTGAAGCCAACGGGAACGTCCAGCGTATTGTTGAGTATAAAGATGCAACCGACGAAGAGCGTGGCATCGGCTTATGCAACGCTGGGGCTTTTTGCGCCTCTGCTCAGGACTTGCGCGTTTGGCTGAGCCAAATTGACAACAAAAATGCCCAAAACGAATATTATCTGACGGATGTTGTCGCGTTGGCTGCACAGAGCCGCACAGTGCAATGTGTTGTCGCTGACGAAGCGGAGCTTGCGGGCGTGAATTCACGCGCTGAACTCGCTCAAGTTGAGCACAGTATCCAACAACGTCTGCGCGCTGCCGCCATGGCGAACGGCGCTACACTCGTAGCGCCCGAGACGGTGTTTTTTAGTGCCGACACGGTTATTGAAACCGATGTCACGATCGAACCAAACGTCTTTTTTGGCCCCGGCGTTACAGTCCGTAGCGACAGCATTATCCGTGCTTTTTCTCACCTTGAAAACTGCACCATTGGCGAAGCTGTGTCTATTGGGCCATACGCACGTATACGTCCGGGCACTATCTGCGAAAAAGGCAGCCATGTCGGTAATTTCGTTGAACTCAAAAATGTAACCCTAGGGGCTGGTGCCAAAGCAAACCACCTTACATATCTCGGTGACGCCAGCATCGGCGCTGCGACCAATATCGGGGCAGGGACTATTACCTGCAACTATGACGGGGTTTTCAAACACCGGACCACTATCGGCGCCAACGGCTTTATCGGATCAAATGCTATTTTGGTTGCCCCTGTAAATATCGGCGATGAGGCTCTCATCGCCGCAGGAAGCGTAATCACGGCAAACGTATCTGACGGCGCAATGGCTTTTGGTCGTGCCAGACAAACTGAAAAAACAGAACGCGGACGCGAGACGATGACCGCACTGCGCAAGAAAAAGGAGCAAGGCTAATGTGCGGTATTTGCGGTGTAGTCGGACATAAACCAGCCACCCCTATTATTTTTGAAGCACTTCGCCGCTTGGAATATCGCGGCTATGATTCCGCAGGGATCGCCGTTCTCAATGATAGTGGCGACCTTGAACGCCGCCGTGCAGCTGGCAAGCTTGACAACCTTGGAGCCGTGCTAGGCGAAGCACCACTAACCGGCATAACCGGCATTGGGCACACACGTTGGGCAACCCACGGAGCTCCGACAACCAATAACGCACATCCACACACGACCGATCGTGTCGCAGTGGTGCATAACGGTATCATCGAGAACTTTGCTGAACTGAAAGCAGAACTGATCGAAGTTGGCCACCGCTTTGCCTCTGATACAGATACAGAAACTATCGTTCACCTTGTTGACCATTATCTTCAACAGGGTCTCCTCCCTAAAGAAGCAGCTTTCAAAACAATCAGCCGCCTCGAGGGGGCTTACGCGCTAGCGCTCATCTTTAAAGATCATGACGGTTTGCTAATTGGCGCAAAGCACGGCGCACCGCTTGGCGTAGGCTATGGTGAAGGGGAAACCTTTCTTGGCTCAGACAGTTTAGCACTGGCACCTTTAGCCAGCCGGATATCCTACCTCGAAGACGGGGACTGGTGCGTTCTCACCCCGGAAGGGGCAACCCTGTACAACGCGCAAGGGGAAGAAATAACGCGCACAGTGCATAATGTAGCGTTCATGGCAGGCCAGGTCGGTAAAGACGGCTACCGCCATTACATGGAAAAAGAACTGCACGAGCATCCTGTAGCAATAGGCCAAACCCTACAGCGTATAACCGACCCGGCAGCGAAAAAAATCGCTCTCCCAGCACTGCCTTTTGATGCTGCGAGTGTCCCACGTTTGACCATCTCCGCCTGTGGTTCAGCTTTTTACGCAGGAATGGTAGGACGCTATTGGCTGGAATCACTAGCGCGCCTTCCGGTCGATATCGACGTAGCATCAGAGCTCCGTTATCGGGATTTGCCGCTGGCAGATGATGGCGTTGCGTTATTTATCTCGCAGTCTGGTGAAACCGCCGACACACTCGGTGTTTTGCGCCGCCTCAAAGAAGCAGGGCAGAAAATTGTCTCCGTACTGAATGTAGAGCATTCAACGATGGGCCGTGAGAGCGACCTCGTACTCGGAATGGTTGCAGGACCAGAGATCTCCGTGGCCTCGACCAAGGCATTCACCGCCCAACTCTCTGTTCTTGCAGCTCTTTCTATTGAGTTTGCTCGCTCAAGAGGAACCATTGACTCTCAGCGTGAGGAAAGCCTTACGTCCAGCCTGCTTGATTTACCATCTCGCGCAGCCGAGGCCCTGACGCGTGGAGATGCCATCCGGGACTTAGCACGCATCGTCGCAGAAGCTCGGGATGTCTTGTATCTAGGCCGAGGCATCTGCACCCCGATTGCACATGAAGGGGCGCTCAAACTAAAAGAAATCAGCTATATTCACGCCGAAGCATATCCCGCAGGTGAACTTAAGCACGGCCCAATCAGTTTGATTGACCGCACGGTGCCGGTGGTCGCAATCGCTCCCTCAGGGATTTTGTTCGATAAAACCGCTTCCAACCTCCAAGAGGCTAAAGCACGTGGAGCACGCATTCTGGCCTTTACGGACAGTAAGGGAGCAAAACAACTTGAAGGCATAGCTGAACACATCGTTGTAATGCCTGATGTTGACCCGTTTGTTATTCCCATTCTCTACGCTATCCCAGTGCAGATGCTGGCTTACGAAGTAGCTCTGCTTAAGGGAACAGACGTTGACCAACCGCGCAATCTCGCAAAATCTGTTACAGTAGAATAATAACTTACTAACCCGACCGTGTCCTTGCCCGGGCGGGTTTTATTGATTCGCCGCGGGGAGGGAGCATAATCATGGGTGATGCGTCACATATCTCTAACACCACAAGCCGCCTAGCTCTCTCAGCCGAAGATCAGGACCGCTGGAACCGTTACAAAAAGGCCCTAAGCGCTGAGGGTTTTAGTGGTGAAATTACTGACAATCTGTCTGCGCGGCTTGTTGGCTCCACAGATAACAGCATTTATCAGCGTCTACCTCTTGCAGTAATTTATCCGGGCAATACGGACGATATTAATCGGGCCGTACGGGCAGCACGAGGTATTGACCTTACACTCTCCATTCGTGGTGGCGGCACTGGCACAAATGGCCAATCCCTGACACCCGGCGTCGTGCTCGATGTCGGCCGACACCTTTCGAAAATTCTGGATTTTAACCCCGAAAATGAGACTGTAACGGTCGAGCCAGGTGTCATACTTGCGCGTTTAAATGCGTTTTTACGCCCCCATGGTTTCTTTTTCCCACCAACAGTTTCTACGGCTACCCGCGCCACAATCGGCGGTATGGTCGCAACAGACGCCTCGGGCAAAGGTTCACGGATTTATGGCCGCACATCCGACTACGTCTTAGCGTTGGACGTTGCGCTATCGGACGGTACCGATCATACAGTGCGCCCCCAAACATCTGAAGGCTTACAAGAACTCACTAGCCGTGAGGATTTGGTCGGCGCGGTTTACAGCACAGTAAAGCGCGTGGTCCGTGAACGTGCCGCTGAAATTGCACGCGTCTTCCCTGATATGAACCGCGGCTTAACGGGCTATAATTTACAAAATTTAGGTGATGATACTGGTGGGTTAAACCTCATCCGTCTGCTCGCTGGATCAGAAGGCACACTGGCTTTAACAAAGAAAATTACCCTTAAAATCAAACGCTTGCCAAAAATTCGGCAGCTTCTCGTTATCCGCTACGGCCGTTTTCACGATGCGCTCCAGAATGTTCAAACTCTTCTTCCTGCCGAGCCGGCCGCGATTGAAGTTTTAGATGACAAAGTCTTGGCACGCGCTTCGCAAGACGTCGTCTGGGCCACTCTTGAGGCTGTTCTAGGCACACAATCCGCCCGCCCTGTTGAGGGTATGAGCTTTGTGGAATTTGTGGGCGATGACGAAAAAACTCTTTTGCAGCAGAAGAAAAAGGCGCTGCAACTTCTCGAGAGCTGTTCTGAGGATGTTATTGATTTTAAAACTGTTTCTGATCAAAATATCATCGCGCAACTGTGGACGTTACGTGAAAAATCTGTCGGTTTGTTAGGTCGCCCAGAAGGCCAGAGGCAAGGCGTTGCGTTCGTCGAAGATACAGCCGTTCCTCCTGAAAATCTTCCTGCTTTTGTCGCTGAATTCCGCGATGTGCTAGACCGTCATGGACTTACTTACGGGATGTTTGGCCACGCTGACGTAGGCTGCCTTCACGTCAGGCCCTATATGGACATGACGCATGAGCGCGACCGTAAACTCATACGCCTCATTTCCAATGAAGTCGTGAGCCTCACACTACGCTATGGCGGCCTCATCTGGGGTGAACACGGGCGCGGCTATCGCGGAGAGTTTTCACCACTTTACTTCGGTGAAACTTTGTACGCTGAATTATGCAATATAAAACAAGCCTTTGATCCTGAAGGTCTTTTTAACCGCGGAAAGCTGGCCAGCTCACAAGAAGGCCATATCATCGAGCACATCGACACTGTTCCTTTTAAGGGCTCATTTGATGCGGACCTAACGCCGGCAGCACGCCGCCGTTACGGTGCTGCTGTGAGCTGCAACGGAAATGGCGCTTGCTTCAATAAAGAACCAGACCAAGCAATGTGCCCTTCCTACAAAGCAACGGGAGATAAGCTGCAATCCCCTAAAGGGCGGGCAACTCTGCTGAGAAGCTGGGCTAGGCTGCGTTCATTGCCGGATAATGCCCCTGATCGTGCGCTGCTTCCTGCTCTCACAGAAGAAGTTAAAACAGCACTTGATACCTGCCTTTCTTGCAAAGCTTGCGCAACGCAGTGTCCTATTCGTGTGGACATTCCAGCAATGCGGTCACGTTTTTTGCGCGCATATTATGCCACACGAAAACGTAGCCTCCGCGACCGTCTCATTTACGTGCTGGAACCGCTTTTAAAAATTGCGCGCGCTACCCCTAGATTAAGCAATATTGCTATGCAGAATATTGTTTCTAAAGCTTTAATTGGAAAAATTGGCCTAATCGATTTGCCTATTTTGTGCCCCACACGTCATGCTCGTCATGTGCGCGCTACACCAGAATGGCTGCACCAGAATTCTTCAAACCCAAAAGCTGCTATTATCCTGCAAGATTCTTTCACAGGTAGTTTCGATGGGTCTGTTATTGACGCTGCTCACAGCGTTCTCACGGCGCTTGGGTTTGACGCCCGCCTATCATCTGTCTGGGATAACGGAAAAGCTCGCCACGTGCGCGGCTACACAAACGGCTTTGCTAAAACGGCACAAAACAGCCTGCTTATGCTGGAAAAACTTGGCCAAACAGGCATTCCGCTGATTTCAGTAGATGCTGCAACGGGGCTTATGTTTGCCCAAGAATATCAGGCATTGAAGAACGACGTTTCTATTCCAAATGTTGTTTCTCTCGAAGCGTTTCTACGTTCGGCGATAGACGAAAATCGCATCAAACCATCGCGGGCCCAAGCGCACCAGCATCATACGATTTTGCCGCATTGCACGGAGCAGGGTGCACGGCCACAAAGCTCAGCCGATTGGGTCGCAATTTTGTCGTCTTTTGGTCTCTCCGCGACCGCTGGAAAGGCAGGTTGCTGCGGAATGGCCGGGTTGTTTGGTCACGAGAAAGAAAATGCAGCACTCTCGCGTACAATCTTTGATCAGAACTGGGCTTCACATTTAAAAAATCCAATACTCGCCACGGGATATTCATGCCGTTGCCAAACAAAACGTTACACAGGCAAACGGCCTATGCACCCAATTGAATGGCTCAATGAATGTCTTCTAGCCAACACTGAAAAGCCTGCAGCATAATGCCACGCAAAAAAGACATCGTTTTTATAGGGCTCGGATTTTTTTTAAGCCTTTTTTACCTCGCAATTGCGTTTCATGTTGCGAGCCTCTGGCCCAAAACGTCTGATCAGGCTGGTTATTTTGAAGCAGGATTGGCCGTTCTGCACGGTAACTGGCGCTTGCATGGATGGATGCTTACGGCACCAGATTTCTGGACGTCTGACATTGTCGTAACGGCGTTATTGGGTGGTATATGGCGCTTATTGGGGCACCCAGCAAACAGCCCGGCACTAATGATGCTGCAACCAGCTCTTTTATGGACTGGCTTGGTAGCCTCTGCTTTTTTTCTGACGTTTCAACGCCTCAAGACCGCTAAAAGCCGTATTGGGGCAGGTATATTTTTATTAGCTACGCTGGGAGTTCCGCTTTTTCGTTCACCAATGGCGTATTTTATTACGCTCTCTGCAATTCACATCGGCACACTCATATACAGCCTATGGGCATTACACTGGGCTGATAGAGCCTTAAGCGGGAACAAGCGTTGCATCTTCCTGTGCAGCAGCACCATCCTCATAGGAACGATTGGGGATCCGTTATTAGAATACACCGCCACCCTAGCCATTCTATGTGCCGTAATTTTCAGTCAGAACCGCTTTAATCTTAATAAAATTCTTCTAGCTCTCAGCGTTATTAGCGCCACTATAGTGGCAAAACTCTTGCTCACTTTAAACGCTGCGACCGGCGGTTTTACCACTGAAGCGGCCGAAAATCGTTTTGCTTCGTGGAGCGATTTAGGAACCAACCTCAGTACCACTACCCGTGATTTTCTACTTGTTTTTGGCGCAGACCCATCCGGCCGATTAATAGGGCAGTCCATCCCGGAATTACTACGCTTTAGCCTCGTTATCTTTAGTGTAAGTGCAATCATTTTCGTCGCACGTAACTGGTGGCGTAAACGCTGCGTTGATTTTGCGAGCCTATTGGTCTTCACCACGCTTTTAAACATCTGCGCCCTTGCCGTGAGTACGCGCATCGCCTTGGACGGTAACTCCATTGCCAGCGCACGTTACCTTTTTCCCACATGGGTTTGCTGTGCGTGTTTGATTGCGCTGTGTTGGGCCAATAACCGTGGCGCAGTCTTCCTTGCCTTTTTAGCGCTTAGTGCAACAATAATCGCCGATAAACGCGATATTCCGCACCATTCTACGGGCATTCTCACTGCTGACGACAGTGTTTTACTGGAATACTTGGAGCAAAAAGCACCATCCATCGGTATTGGCTCTTGGTGGGGTTCCGTCAATTTTACGGCCGCTTCTTTAGACCGACTTCACGTCATTCCCGGAATGCACGACGCCCAAGGGTTTATCCATCCATTTTATCATATTCAACAACGTTTTGACTGGTCAGAATTCAACGGCAAAAGCTTTTTCGTATTATTGCCTCACCCAGAAGAGACCTTCACAAAAGCTGATATTCTGCATAGCTTTGGCCCACCAGCTGAAACGCATACGATAGGCAAGTACGATGTCTTCATTTACGCCAACACTCATCCTGCCATAGAAACTCACTAATTGTTGCACTAGGAGCTCACTGACGAACGTCTTATTAAAAACTCGTTTGTTTTGAGCCACACGCAATCCTGCAAAGAGGAGTGCACCTATGACCCAGCCCAAAATCCTTGTCCGTGGCGGAGGGGTTGCCGGCTTGGTAACTGCCACAGCCCTTGCAGACCGAGGCGCACATATTACTCTACATGAGCGCGCTGACCGCATTGGGGCAGGCGCATCATGGCAAGCCGGTGGGATGCTGACCCCGTGGTGCGAAGCAGAGGCGGCCCCAGAAGAAGTAACCCGAGATAGTGAAAGTTCTATTCTTTGGTGGAGCAGTCACGTGCCAGACGTGACCCATGGCGGCAGCCTTGTCGTTGCGCCTGCAAGAGACACACCGGAACTTACGCGCTTTGGTCGCCGGACAAGCCATTTCGAAACACTCAACGGCTCTCAAATTGGTGAGCTTGAGCCCGACCTTAACGGCCGCTTCGAGCGAGCACTTCATTTCCCCACCGAAGCCCATGTCGACCCGCGCAAGGCACTGCATCACTTAGCGCAGAGCCTCGTATCAAACGGGCATTCCATAGTCTTGGGCGAAAAAAGCTTGGACGAAACGTCTTTTGACTGGGTTATTGACTGCACCGGCATAGACGCCAGAGACACTGACCCTAACCTTAAAAACACTCTGCGATGCGTTCGTGGTGAAATGCTGATTTTGCGCTGCCTTGATATATCTCTACGGAGGCCTGTGCGCATGCTGCACCCCAGAATTCCAATCTACATTGTACCCCGCGCGGAAAAAACATTCATGGTCGGCGCCACCATGATTGAAAGCGACGACAATCGTGGCATGACAGTACGCTCCATCACGGACCTTCTGAACGCCGCTTACACGCTGCACCCGGCTTTCGCAGACGCAGAGATTTTGGAGGCTAACGCAGGCAGGCGCCCAGCCTTCTCCGACAATATTCCACGTGTTCAGCAGAACGGGCGTCATATTGTGCTGAACGGTATGTACCGCCATGGCTTTCTACTCTCGCCGCATCGTGCTGGACAAATTTGTGATATTGTTTTCGGATCAGCCGCTTAACGCGTGAGCAGGAGAGCCCTCATTATGCGTATTACCGTCAACGATGAGCCGCATGACGTCGCCGCGACAACATTAGCCTCTGTCCTCGAAGAATTGGGCTATGGTGACAGCCGTGTTGCCACTGCTCTGAACGGAACCTTTATACCGGCCAGCCAGCGGGACAATGTGACTCTGTCTGAAGGAGCGGCCCTTGAAGTTCTCGCTCCAATGCAAGGAGGCTAAGATGGAATTTTACGGTACGTCACTTGCTTCGCGCTTGATGCTTGGAACCGCGCAATACGACAGTCCCGCTCTTTTGGCAGAATCTGTACAATCCTCCCAAGCATCCGTAGTCACCGTTTCACTGCGCCGGGAAGCTGCTGGTGCGCAGGCTGGTCAGGCATTTTGGTCTTTAATCAAGAGCCTTGGTGTACATGTCCTTCCCAATACCGCTGGCTGCCATGGGGTAAAAGAGGCCGTTACAACAGCTCACATGGCTCGGGAGGTTTTTGGCACTTCTTGGGTCAAGCTGGAAATTATCGGGCAGGGGGATCTACTCCAGCCAGACGTTTTTGGCCTTGTTGAAGCAACGCGCATCCTAACCGAAGACGGCTTTCAAGTGTTCCCGTACACAACCGAAGACCTCGTAACGGCTGAACGCCTTCTAAAAGCAGGAGCGGAAGTCCTTATGCCATGGGGCGCGCCTATTGGCTCCGGGCGAGGGCTGAACAACATTTTTGGGCTGCGCGCCTTACGCGCACATTTTCCAAACATACCGATGGTTATTGATGCGGGTATCGGCCGTCCTTCACACGCGACGATGGCTTTTGAACTCGGGTTTGACGCCGTATTGATCAACACAGCCGTGGCAAAGGCCGGCGATCCAGTCCGCATGGGAGAGGCATTTCGCCTCGCCTGTGAAGCCGGACTAGCTGGCTTTGCTGCCCAACCAATTGAAGAAAGGGATATGGCTGTGCCCTCAACCCCAACACTCGGCCTTGCTCAGGGACTAGCACTGTAATGACATCATCTACCGCTTTGCCATCACGCATCTACCCTATTGTCGACCATCCTCGTTGGGTTGAGCGCCTCGGGGGGGCTGGCGCGCGCTTCATACAACTGCGCTTGAAAAACCTCTCCCCAGAAGACCTCAGAGCACAGGCAGAAGAGGGCCTCGCCTTAGCTGCCCGCCATAACGTGACGCTGGTCCTTAATGACTATTGGGAACTTGCCTTGGAGCTTGGCTACCCTTGGGTACATCTCGGCCAAGAAGATCTTGATACTGCTGACATTGAAGCGATTAAAGCAGCGCGCGTCATGTTCGGACTTTCTACGCATTCACATCCGGAATTAGAGCGGGCTTTGAGCTTTCAGCCTGACTACATCGCACTTGGCCCAATATGGGAAACCACGCTAAAAAAAATGGCCTTCGGCCCTCAAGGTGTCCCTAAAATATCCGAGTGGCGTGCGCTTTGTGGTTCTATCCCGCTTGTCGCGATCGGAGGGGTGACTTTGGAGCGTTTGCCGCAGTGCCTCAGCGCAGGCGCAGACAGCGTATCGGCTGTTAGTAATTTTATACGCCACGATGAACCAGAAGCCCAGATTAAGCGTTGGCTTAGTGCTGCTGGGGAAGAACAGTAACGTCTAAACATATTCGAACACAGTCTTGCCCCGGAATTGACGTGATCTCCTGCAAACAAGGCTTTCCCAATTCGGGAGCGCCCAGTAGGGTAGTGGTCCATACGCAGGTGGAGTGAACGGTATTATGATGGTGACAGGCCTCGCAGCCATTCTTTTAGCGCTAGCGTTCCTGCTCACAATTGTTAGCCTGATCCAGCCCCTTGCTAAGAAGCTTGTTATTTCTGAGGCTGTTCTTCTAGCCTTGGCTGGCATTCTAATCGGCGGCACAGCCTCTCTGATCATTCGTTCTACAACGACAGATCTTTTTGACGGTGCTGCCGAGGCCCTAATTTACTTTCCCATCAACAGCGAAGCGTTTCTTCTCATATTCTTGCCTATTTTGGTCTTTCACGGGGCCATGGGCATTGACGTCAGGCGCTTAGCTCAAGAAACGGCTACTGTGCTGCTTCTCGCCGTGGTGGCCGTAATGGTTTCCACAGCAACTATCGGCTTTGCTCTATATCCTTTTGCAGGGCAAAGCCTCGTTGTGTGCCTGTTGCTTGGATCAATCGTCGCAACTACTGACCCGTCTGCCGTCGCGGGAATTTTCCGTGAAATTGGCGCAGCATCACGTTTGACACGCTTGGTGGAAGGTGAGGCGCTCTTAAACGACGCCGCCGCCATTTCCATCTTCACCATCCTGCTCACCGCTGAAACAGCCCATCACCACATCCATCTCGGTGATGCCGCAATAGAGTTTGGCACGGCTTTTGGTGGTGCCATCGTTGTGGGCGTGTGTTTGGCGCGGCTTACACTCCTGCTCATAGCTGCGCTAGGCGGGTCCGCTGCCGCCGAAGTAACCCTCTCTCTTGCATTGCCCTATACTGTTTATATCCTGTGCGATGAGCTGCTCGGCTTTTCAGGTGTTGTTGCAACAGCCGCTGCAGGGTTGACCATCTCTGCCTACGGGCCATCGACCTTCCGCCCGCAAGTTTGGCGCTTCCTAAACGAAATGTGGGAGCAACTTGTCTATTGGGCAGGTTCCCTTGTCTTCCTGCTCGCCGCTATGCTCGTACCGCGTTTAATGATTGGTATGACACGCTGGGATTGCGTCCTTATTATTATTGCGACGGTAGCAGGTCTTCTCGCGCGCGGGGCTGTCGTCTTTGGCATGTTGCCGCTGCTTGCCGTGACCAAGCTTTCACCCCCCGTTCCAACCCCCTTTAAACTTACAATGGTATGGGGCGGCCTTCGCGGCGCAATTACACTGGCCTTGGCTCTGGCCGTCACAGAAAACCAAAATGTCTCAAGCCCAGTGGCTCATTTCATTGGTATTATCGCCACGGGCTTCGTGCTGATCACATTACTTGTCAACGGCACAACCCTCAGATCACTTGTTCTGTTTCTGAAGCTTGATCAGCTCTCACCTGTTGATCAAGCTATCCGCCAGCAAATACTTGCTATCGGTCTGGGCACCGTTGCAGAGCGCACCCGTCAGATCTCTGACGAGCTTGGATTCAGCGAAAAGACACGTAATGGCGTGATCGGCCGGATTGAAAAGCGCGCGGAACGGGAGAGGGAGGCCAATAATTTTGAAACCATCTTGGGTGACCGGGCGCGCGTTAACATAGCGCTTATCACACTCGCCAATCAGGAGCGCTCGCTGCTCTTGGACTTGTTCCGCATTCAAGGCCTGTCACGGCGCGTTATGGAAATATTGCTCCGCACAGCCGAAGCAATGGCCGATGGCGCTCACCTCGAAGGGCGATATGGCTATGTTCGGGCTCTTAAAAAGCGCCTCCAACCGACATTCCGTTTTCGTGTTGCACAAGCCCTGCATAGCCACCTGCATATCGATCAACCACTTATTGCGTGCATGATGGAGCGTTTTGAAATGCTCATTATTGCGCATCTAGTCTCGTTGTCTCTCCAGCGATTTGTACGCCAAAGGCTGGAACCAACTTTGGGGCCACGCATTACGGAAATCGTATCAGAGGTTCTCGGCCGACAACGCAAGCTGTTGGACGACGCCCTAGAAACACTCCGCCTGCATTATTCGGGGTATTCTGAAGCACTTGAGAGCCGTATTCTGCGCCAGATTGCCCTGCGTCTCGAAGATGAAGAATACGAGGCAATGGCAGAAGACAGCCTTATTTCCGAGGAAGTCCACCGTGAACTGCACAAAGATGTTGAAGCACGCCGCGAGCGCCTGAGCGCGCCATTGCGTTTCAACTTGAAAAGCGGAATTGAGCAACGCCTGCGCGCGTTTGCTGCTTTTAACGGTGTTCCGGACACAGCTTTGCAGAAACTATCTCGTCGCGTTTCGCTTCAATTTGTCTCACCAGGTGAGATTCTTTTCCGCAGAAATCAGCGTCCAAACGTTGTTTATGCTCAAGTCGCAGGCTTGGCTGAAAGCCACTTGGGAGAACAAGATATTCTTTATGGTAGCGGGGACCTTATCGGGGCTTCCGCCATACTGGAAGGACGCAACGTTCCGGGTACTGTGCGGTCACTTCAATTCGGGCATCTTTTGGCAATCCCACGCCCAATTTTCGAAAAAATCGTAGAGCAATACCCGATTGTCGGGCGGACGGTTCTGGTTCGTAATTCAAAGAGGTTAGACGGTACTTTACGGCCATATACCGTGCATACAGAGGACGGTAGCCGCCTTGCATCAACGCATGATGTAAAACACCTGATACACCCGAAACCCTAGAGAAAAACACATAAAAAAACCCCGGCTCTTTAAAAGCCGGGGCCAAAACCTTTAAGCCTTCTCGCCCTTCGGGTCGAAGATATCTTTCAGGAAAATCGCGCAAAGCAGCAAAATAATCCCTCCGCCCAAAGCGCCTAGAGAATGGAGGAGCCAGAACACTGTATCAGGAATGCGGTCTATCAAGGTCGATAGTTTCCCAACGATCAGATTGGCTACAGATAAGTGTAAAACAAAACCAGCGACCAATACCGTATTAAAACGGGCAGGGGCTACACGCGAAAACATAGCCATACCAATCGCGTAGTTCATACCAAAGCCGATATTGTTGAAGGTATGAAATGCCACGCCCCAAAGTGGACTTACGGCGTTCTTCCCGGGGAAAAAATACTCTCCGCAAATCAAAAAGAGCGGGCCAATTGCCGCAATTAAGGTTGCAACGGCAACCTTAGTAATCTCTGCTGGGTCGTTCCATATTTTTGCGTAAATCCGCCAAAAAGCCAGTACAAGCACTGCTGCCAAAGTACCGATAAAAGCGTCCAACGATACAAGGCTACTAATCGGGAAATCGTACCCCAAAAGTGTGAGTTGGTAGTGATCTTCCGCCCAAAGCATATAGCCATCAAAGATTTCTTGATTGGGCAGAGCGGCGAGGGCCAGTACCGGCAAAATCGCAACAAGACCAATCACTGACCGACGCTCAGCTTTTGTTAGTTTGGTGTGTGCAAGGCTATTCTTCCCGGTTTTACGTGGCGTTTCAGCTGGCAACCACTTCAACCCTGCCAAATAAATCAACATGCCGACCAGCATTCCTGCGCCGGCCGCCGCAAAGCCCCAATGCCACGCACTTTGCGCTAACGCACCGCAAATCAAAGGGGACGCAATAGGAGCCATTTGGAAGAACAGCTGAAAATACTGATAAGCCTCAGTCCGACGGGGATCATCTACCGCATAAAGCCCGCCAATCTGAGCCTTCATTCCGCCGGCAGCCCCAAAACCAGCCACTAAAAAAATGAGAGCAAAAACGAAGCTTGCCTCAAATGACATCAAAAAATGCCCGCATGTGAGCATTACAACGCCAAGAGAAATTGTGCGTGTACGCCCCAAAAACCGGTCTGCAATGTAACCACCAACCATAGGTACTGCGAAAATAAGGGTCAAAAACAAACCCGTTATACCCGCCGCCATCGCTTTCGTGCCGATTGGCGCATAAATCGCCTTCACACAGGCAGCCAACACATCGAAACCGACCACATTTTCCAAATGCCCCGGCAGCAACAGGGACTTGGTCAGATACAATACAAAAATTGATTGCAACCCGTATTGGGAAAAGCCGACGCAAACTTCTGTTGCAATCAGAAACCACAGCCCAATTGGATGCCCATATAATTGAGTGCTCTTAACAGCTGACGACGGTCGTCGCTCGGCCGCCGCGTCTTGGATCGGGGGTTCGCTCAAAGTTTTCTCAGCCTCAGTAGAGTGTGGGACAGACGATAAAGATGTGCCTAAGTGCAAGGAGCGCAGTCGTAAAGAGGGCGGGAGAGGTATGGCAAAATGTCACAACACAAAGCTATGGCACTTTGCCATATAATTCATAATTAGAATTGGCATTTTGCCATAACTTTGAGCCGCAATTTCGAAAAACTGAATTTGTGGCATTTTGCCCTAAAATTTTTACTCAACACTCGATGGCAAAATGCCACTGAAATTTTCCCGCGTTTTAAATACCAAATCCGCGTATTTTTGGAGTCAAATGCACCAAAATTTGCTGCTGCGCAGCACCAAAACTGGTGAGCGAATGCGTTTTGTGAGGAAAAAGAAGAAAGAGGCGAGCATATTTTGATTCCAACGTTTGTCGCATAATATATATTATGCCAACTAATATATGCTACGCGGCCAATTTCTCCCGAAAATCAGCCGCATTCTTCGTTATGTGTTTATCACCATGCCATCAAACGCAGGCTCAACATCTTCGGGAAGTTCACGGCACAACGTGTCGTAGTCCATTTCTGGCCCCATGTGAGTCAAAATGGTGCGTCGTGCACCGATGCGCTCTCTCCACGACAGCACACGCTCTAACCATCCGTGCGCTGGATGCTCATTGTACTGGAAGCAATCAACCAACCACGTATCGACCCCGTGCAGCACGTCGAGAGCTTCTTCAGAGAGCGTTTCCACATCCGTGCAGTAAGCCAAGGCCCCCATACGCAGCCCAAGCGTCGTAATTTTGCCGTGTCGTTGCTCGAACAACCGCACATCAAAACCTGGGAAAGAAATCGTGTCTTCCGCAGTTACAAGATGCTCGTCAAAAACTGGCCGAAAAAAACCCGGTCCCTTCCAAGGCGTAAAAGCATAGCCAAAGCGTTGCTTTAGCTCATCTAAAACATCCTGCCGGGCGTAAAGAGGTAGCGCAGCGTTCAAAACCCGATTTACAGAACGCAGCTCGTCCAAACCACTTGTGTGATCGCTGTGTGGATGCGTGAAAAGTACAGCGTCAACACGGCTCAACCCTTGGTCGAGCATTTGACTTCTAAAATCAGGCCCTGAATCAATTAAAAGCCTAAAACCCCCCTCTCCTTCATTTTGCGCTGACGCTGGGATGTAAGGGGCATCACCTTCAATCACGATAGACGAGCGCGTTCTACGGTTCTTTGAATTGCGCGGGTCGCAGTTCCCCCAAAGCCCGGTTAACGCACCTTCTGCGCCTCCGAGCATGGGGACACCCGCAGAACCGCCACAACCTAGAACCGTAATTTTCAAGGGGTCATCCTCCGAAATAAACGACGCGCATTGTCCGTGGTTATTTTGGTCAACTCTTCTAAAGACACGCCGCGCTCACGCGCTACATGCTCTGCCGTATATGAAACATAAGCCGGAGTATTCGGCTTGCCCCGTTTAGGAACCGGAGCCAAAAATGGACTATCGGTCTCAACGAGTATTCTATCATCGGGAACGCCGCGCGCTGCTTCCCTGATTTCTCCACATTTCGGGAAGGTAAACAAACCCGAAAAACTCACATAGCCGCCCATGGCAACAGCAGCTCGTGCCAGTTTAGGACCCGAAGCAAAGCAGTGAATTAAAAAAGGGAAAGCGCCCTTCCGTGTTTCATCTTCCAAAATAGCAATGGTGTCATCATCAGCTTGCCGGGTATGAATAACAAGCGGCAAGCCCGTCTCACGCGCGGCCGCAATGTGCGTTCTAAAAGACGCAGCCTGTGCTGGCCGGACCTCTTCCGCGCCGTGGAAATAATCCAAGCCGGACTCACCGATCGCAACAATACCGGGTACCGAGCAACGCTCCACAATGTCAGAGACTGTAATTTCAGGCTCTTCCAGCACATGATCCGGATGGGTACCGATGGCGCACCATACACGCAAGTCTGGCCTGTCGTATTGCAACAAGCCAATCTGCTTTTCCGCCTCAGAAAAGCGCGTGCCAATGGTGACCACCCCTGATAGGCCGTGCTCCCGTGCAAGGTTTAGCGCAGCATCAACATCCGTCAAACGATCCAAATGGCAATGGGTGTCAATTAAACCCGTCATTAGGCGTCCTTGCTTTCTGCCTCAACGTAACGCGGGAACAAGCCTTGCGGTTTAGGCAAAATGCGCCCTGCTGGCAGAGGTGACTTCAACGCGGCCAAGTCGCGTTCACTCTCTTCAACGCCTAACTGCGTCAACATAAGAGCCATGGTTGTCGGCATGAACGGCTGAAGCAGCGTTGCAATTGTCCTGATGATATCAACCAGAACACGTAAGACATCCGCCATACGCTCGGTGTCGGTTTTCTTCAGCGCCCACGGTGCTTGACGGTCGATATAGGAGTTTGCCGCGCGGATAAGCTTCCAAATTTCTTCTAGCGCGTCATTTAGTGCCAGGCGCTCCATATGCTCTGACACGATGCCCGGCAACGCTTCCGCCACAGCCAAAATGGCTGCGTCGTCTTCGGTTCGCGCTCCGATTTGTGGCAAAATGCCATCTAGGTTGCGCGCAATTTGGCTCAAACTCCGCTGGCAAAGATTTCCTAAATCATTTGCTAGTTCAACATTCGTCCGCGTGATCATCGAACGACGGCTAAAATTAGAATCACCCCCGAAAGGTACTTCTCGCATCAAAAAGAAACGTAAAGCATCCAGCCCAAACTCATCAGCCAGCATTTTGGGGTCTAAGGCATTGCCGAGAGACTTGCTCATCTTCTCGCCTTCAACCGTCCACCAACCATGCGCGAAAATGCGCTTAGGGAGCGGCAAGCCAGCCGCCATAAGGAAAGCAGGCCAGTAGACGCAATGGAAACGTGCTATTTCTTTACCGACAATGTGCAGATCAGCGGGCCAGTGCCCTGCCCGCTCAGCTTGCTCGTCCGGGAAACCAGTCGCCGTTAGATAGTTGGCCAGAGCATCAAACCACACATACATGACATGCTCTGGATCACCCGGGACAGGCACACCCCAGTCGAAGCTCGTACGAGAAACCGATAAATCGCGCAGCCCTTGCTTTACGAAACTTACAATTTCGCGTTTCGGCCCATGAGGACCGATAAAATCAGGCTGCTCTTCATATAACTTCAGCAGACGATCTTCAAAATCAGACAGGCGGAAGAAGTAAGATGGCTCCTTCACGCGCTCAACCGGCGCACCAGATGGGGCAACAAAGGAGCCGTCTGGTTTTTTAACTAGCTCATCTTCGCCGATAAAAGCTTCATCGCGGGTCGAATACCACCCCTCATAAGCACCAAGATAGATATGGCCATTTTCCGCAACGCGCTCCCACAGAGCAGTCGCCGCTTTTTTATGGGCATCGGAGGTTGTCCGCACGAACAAATCTGCAGAAACAGCCATGTCTTCCTGCATCTGACGGAATGACTGAGAAACAGCATCGGCGTAAGACTGGGCATCCATGCCCTTTGCTTCAGCCGTTTGCGCTACTTTCTGACCATGCTCATCCGTACCGCTGACAAATAGAACATCAACACCGTTTAAACGGTGAAAACGCGCCAGAACATCAGCCGCAATAGAAGTGTAGGCATGCCCAATGTGCGGCGCACCATTAACGTAAAAAATTGGAGTTGTTACCGTAAAGCGCCGCGTCATGCTCATCCGTCTTGTCACTATTCTCTCTATCAAGGGCTAGAAACACTCTTCTAACTCTCGGCCAGGCTCCGAGCCGCTTGCCGGATCGCCTGTACTTTATCAAGATTCATGTGTTCAGTCTGCCTTCGCATGGCTTCACATTCCGCAAAATGTCTAGCCGCACGCTCAGCCTGAACAACATTGCCCAAACGCGCCTCTTGCCGCGCCTTGCTTGCAAGCCCCTCGCCTAGCAAATCACACAGCAATGCGAAACCGTCCGCATCACGCACAGCCCGCTCAATTTGTGCAAGCATATCACTGTTTAAGCGTGTGCCGCTTAGTATTTTTTGTGAAAGCTGCGTTATCGATCCATCGCTATCCATGGCTAGGAATAATGCACGCCCCGGCGCCCCTTGAGCCCGCGACAACATGTCTGGGCTTACTTCGGGCAAAACAGCGCGCATGTCCCGCTCATGCAAAGGAGATAACGCCAACATACGGCAACGGCTACGGATCGTCGGTAACAATGCTCCGGGCGAAGCGCTGGTCAGCAACAACACCGTGTTAGGGGGTGGTTCCTCCAAAATTTTAAGCAAAGCATTCGCGGCAAAGCGATTTAGGAACTCAGCCCCATCTACCAAAACTACGCGCCAGCCGCCTTCGGCCGCTGTATGATGCAAAAAATCTTGAACAGGCCTTACGTCTGCGGCTGTAATCTCCGCTCGCAAACGGCCGCGTTTCTCATCCTTGGCGCGCTCAATGACCAGCAAATCCCCATGAGTCCCTGCCGATATACGACGGCCGACCGGGCTCGCTAAGTCTGTACCCTTCAATACAACCCGCGCAAGACGAAATGCTAGTGTCGCCTTACCTATCCCGGCCGGTCCGTGAAGCAGCCACGCATGATGCAAACGCCCATTGTGCAAGGCGCTAGTAAAAGACTGCTCCGCCTGCCCATGGCCATAAACTTTGTTCTTCTGCCTAGGATGATCCGGGCCTTCAGAACCTATCATTGGCGCCCTTGAAACTCTGTCAAAACAGCTTGAACCAAGCTCTGCGTTACATCGTCAGGCTCAAGACCTGCGTCAATCCGCCTTACTCTCAAAGGTTCAGCATCAGCGATAACGGAAAAACCCTCGCTAACCCGCACATGGAAAGCCTCAACCTGATCTTCATAACGATCCCCCGGCCCTCCGCGCGCAGTGAGGCGCTCCCGTGCGATCTCACGCGGGAGTTCAAGAAGCAAAGTCACATCAGGGTCGCACTGAATAAAACGCCGTGCTTCAGCAATGAAGGAGAGGCGCTCAGGTGCCGCTTCACCAATGCCATAGCCTTGATACGCAAAAGTCGAATCATGGAACCGATCACAAATGACAATAACCCCGCGCTTTAACGCAGGCAGTATCGCCGTATCTAAATGATCAGAACGTGCAGCTAACAATGTCAGGATTTCAGCGCGCCACGACAACGATACGCTACCATGCAAAAGCAAATTGCGCAGCGCCTCAGCCCCCGGCGTACCACCGGGTTCCCGTGTCAGAAGTGTTTCATAACCCAGAGCCTGCAAAGCGTCTGAAAGGCGGCGGGCTTGCGTTGACTTACCAGCCCCCTCACCACCTTCAAGCGTAACAAAAAGACCGTGTTTAGTTGGCCGGTCCATGACCCAACCTTGCCATTGCACGCCCTACGATACCCAACTTCTGAACAGACTCGCCTGCTTCGAGAGGCAAACGAATATCCGCCATACCAGGAGCTGATACAACGAGCGCGCCATAGCTTTGACCACGCACAACCGGGGCCATGATCGGCGTCGCATAATCGACACTGATTTGAGAGCGCTGCTGCCAGCCCAAAGGCAAGGTCATTGTTATGTCAGATGGAGCCACCAGCGATACACTCCGGTGCTCACCCATCCAAACCGGAGCTTGATCGACCAGCTGACCACGGCGGAACAGTGTTACATTTTCGAAGTTAGCGAAAGCCCATGACAGCAAGCGCTCGCCTTCATGTGCGCGCTCGTTACTTGAAGACGTACCGTTGATAACCATAACGATACGGTTGCCATTTCTGTCAGAACTAGCACAAAGACCGAAGCCACCCGCATCTGTATGGCCGGTTTTCAGGCCGTCAGCCAGACCTTTAGCAACCATTACGTTACGGTTGCCCTGCCGGATTTTGTTGAATGTAAACTCCGGCTCACCGAAAAAGTGGTAGTACTGAGGGTAATCGCGGATCAAATGCCCCGCAACCATCGCCACGTCATGCGCGGACATAAAGTGGCTGTCGTTCGGCAGGCCTGTCACGTTCATAAAGTGAGAATTGGTCAAACCAATCTTTGGCGCTTCCTCGTTCATAAGCGCAACAAAGCGCTCTTCTGAACCTGCAATACCCTCAGCAAGAACAATACACGCATCGTTCCCTGATTGAATAACCATCCCTTGGATAAGGTCTTCAACGCTGATTGTTTGCCCCAAAGGCACGAACATTTTGGAGCCTTGAGTACGCCACGCTTTTTCACTGACCGGCAATTGCTGATCTAAGTGCAGTCGCCCTGAAGCAAGCATGCCAAAAACGATATAGGCCGTCATCATTTTCGTTAGGGACGACGGGGGCATGCGCTCATTGGATGCCTTATCCATCAGCACGGCGCCCGTGGTGTAGTCGAAAATATATGCCCACCGAGCAACTGTATCGACAGGCCCTAACGGGGTGTTGGCTGGAGACGCCATGCCCGCACCATTGGCAGATGCATTATTCTCTTCTTGTGCATCCGCATGCCGTGGCGCAGCAGCATGGCGATGCGGCCGAGCAAGCGCCACCATAGGTGCCGCCATCGACGTGCAGGCAGCAAAACCGGCAACTCCGGCAATTAAGGAACGTCTTGTCTGCACGTTGTGTCCACCCTGTCTCATCATCCCCGGAAATCTACCTCTTACTGAGCTTAACAATCCGGTACTTTACTTAATAACAATCCGTGCGCCCTCTACCCCGCAATTCGGGGTAAGGTCTAGAGCCACATCCGCAGCTTTTTGCGACGTATAGGACCCCAACTGCACATTCCATACCAAGCCGTCCCGTGCGGCGCCATATCGCAGCTGACCGGAACAGCGTTGTGCAACCATTTGCGCAGCATTTTGGCTTTGAAAACGCCCCAATTCCACGTAAATGCCGGTCGGCCCGGGTGCTTCCTGCGTCCATTGCTGTGGCAAATCTGCAACCACATTTTCTACAGCTTTGGCGTCGTTTCCGCTGGAAGACCCATAGTCATGCACGGCGCCCGTACCATCAAGGGATTCTGCATGCACGCCAGAGAGCGGAGCTGCTTTTACCTCAAGCGTAGGACCACCCAAGGCGTCGTCCAGCGCACGCGTAGCGTTCTCGTCTTCAATGATTTGAACGGGCGTATCATTCGCCATAGCCAAAAGCTCGGCTACTCGGGGCGTAACCGCCAGAATACGGTCGCTACGCTCGGGCCCCCGGTCGTTGACGCGTATCCGTACCGCGCGCCCGTTGGCTAAATTTTTCACACGGACGATGATCGGCAGCTGTACGTCCTGCATCGCTCCCGCCATGCTAGTTGACTGCCAAATTTCACCATCCGCCGTGAGGCCGCCAGCGCTACCATGTTGCTGCACCACCGCAACACCTGTCGTGTTAAGGGCAAAGCGCTCAGCCGGGTAGAACCAATGCTTTCCAGCAGCCCACGGCTTTCCAAGAGTATAATGGGGCTGAGCCGTCAGATTTTCAGAAGATGACGGCGCTGGGCGATGACACGCCCCCACCGTCAAACAACACGCCGCACCAAGCCAATATTTAAGACGCAATTCCCGACCCTAACAATCCAACCGCCAATGCGTAAAAATCAGACGGGTTGTAACGTCTAATCACGTTGAAATTATGGTACACCATGAAAGCCTGCGTGCCCGGACCATCCGGCTGCAACAATGCCCCGCGAATGTCCATACGCGAGAACGGTTCACCGTCTTTGCGCCTCACGCCCCGCATCATCCATTCACCTAGGGTAGACGTGTTATTTCTACCCATTGAGGATGCAGGGATGTTCTCAACCAGACTCACCTCCTGCCCCCAAGGTTCGCCAGCCAGCCAGCCTGAGCGCCCCATATAGTTTGCGATTGACGCAAAAACATCGGGTGTAGATGTCCAAATATTTCGCCGGCCGTCACCGTCACCGTCCGCCGCATAGCGCAAATACGCGCTCGGCATAAATTGTGGTTGCCCCATCGCACCCGCATAACCACCCAACATGCCTTCAGGGGCGATATCGCCTGAATTCAAAATTTGAAGTGATTTCAAAAGCTCGCTGCGGAAAAAGCTTGAACGTCGGCCGTCAAAAGCCAAAGTCGCCAGCGCGTCGATAACGGAAAAAGTCCCGGTATGCGCACCGAAGCCCGATTCAATGCCCCATATCCCCATGACAACTCGGTCATCGCAGCCAAACCTTTGGCTGATAGGCCCCATGACAGAAGCTGTCTGGCTATAGACATCAAGACCTTTATCAAACCGGGATTGCGGCAGAACACGATCCCGATATTGCGCCCATGTCAGGGTGAATTCAGGTTGGTGCCGGTCCAACTTTAACACTTTTGGATTCGGCTGTTTTGTCTGCGCCAAAGCCCGGTTGATAACCGACGCTGACACACCCTGCGCTAATGCCTCAGCCCTAACCCCAGCCAGAAAAGCATCATAATCAGCCCCTTGCGCAGTACGCGCAAAGCTTGCCCCTCCCAAGGCCATAGCACCGGACACGATCAAAGAACGTCTATTCAGCACGGAATTCACAACTCCTGAAAGGCGCGGATTACAATATGATGCTAGCAATCATCCTGAGTTTCGACCAGTCTTCTTCAAACAAGCCATCATAAAAAGGACATTTGCGGTCAAGGCCTTAGCATGCGAAACCCTACAGCGCATGAATGGTTTCCTTATCCCATCCCTATGAACAACTTTCTTACAACACTCGCTACGCAGCCTTTGTGGCTAAAGGCTGCAACGATCGTAGGGGCAACCTTCATATTAGAAGATGCCGCAACCGTTTTAAACCGCCATTGCTACACGCCTTGGAACTCTCCCCTCATTCATCGCACTGCCTGCTTTATGGGCCGGCGTCGCCATAGGGGATATGGGCCTATATGGCCTTGGGGCTGCGGGCGCACGATGGCCTTGGCTACGCCGGTTTTTGCACATTACTCAGCATTCGCAGGAATGGTTTAGTCGTAACACCTTTCGTGCTGTAGCTATCTCCCGCTTTATCCCCGGAGCACGCTTGCCGCTCTACACGGCGTGCGGTTATTTTGGCGCGCCGTTATTAACATTTACCGTTACGGTCATCGGCGCAACCATAGTCTGGACGACCCTACTCTTCCTCTGCGCTCAATCCATCGGTAATTGGCTGCTCAGCTTTCAGTCTCAGTGGCGCTGGGCCGGACTAGCAGGTTTAGTCTTAACAATAGCTTTTATGGGCCGCCTCATAGCACGCCTCCAAAAAACAGAGCCCTAATCACAATGCCCCCTTTTTCCCGCGAAGCAGCTCAAAAAACTTTCAGCGAAATTCGGCATCTCTTCCAACACCCTGCTATACGCCCCAATCGTCGCCTACTGGGTCGTCATGGGCGTCAGATATGGCAATCTCGGCATTGCTACCGCCGCTAACCCCCGCATCGAAACGGGCGGCTTATGTGGTGAAAGCAAGGCCTCAATCCTAGATATGGCCGGAAAATACGCCTCCGAATCCATTGCACGTTACGCTGTTTTCCCGTCAGGCCTGCATGCTTTACGCACAGTGCAATGCAGCTAATAAAGGAACTCGACCTTTCGTTCCCCGTCGTCATTAAAACCAGACATCGGGTGCAACGGTACGGGGGTTAAATGCATTGCGTCAGCAGAACAGCTGGCTGATATTCTCCCTCTCTACCCGGCCCAAATTAACCTCATGGTGCAAGAACTCATAACACACACCGTTGAGGTCGGTATATTTTACATCCGCCACCCCGGCAGCGCGCGTGGGGAAATTACTTCTCTCACATACAAAACATCACCAACATTGGTCGGCGATGGCGTATCCACACTCAAGTCTCTACTACAGCAGAGAACAGACCTTTCCCATGCTGCCGATTTATACTTCAAGCGTATTTCAAAAAAAGAAGATCTGATTTTAAAAAAAGATGAAGTATTTTCCACTCGTATTTACTGGAAATTATTGCAAAGGGTCTGTCTTCCACGACGGAAAGAAGGACATAACATCAGAGCTTGTTACATCTATAGACAAGATTCTGCAGGACGTACCCGATTTTTATTTTGGACGAATAGATGCCAAAGTTCCGTCCATCGACGACCTAAAAAAAGGTAAAGATATACGCATCATCGAAATCAATGGCCTCGGCGCAGAAGCCATTCATATTTGGGATCCAAAAACGAGCTTGCTAGAAGCCTACAAAACCCAAATAAAACATTATGGAGCCGCTTTTCGTATCGGCGCAGATAATCGCAAACGCGGCTGGAAACCCTCCAGCCTTCTCACAATGCTACGCGCTTGGCTGCGGCACAGACACCTGCTCTCAGCTTACCCTATGAGCGATTGAGCCAGCAGCCTCCTGACCTCATTACTGCCCCAGACCGCCACCGCCAAAAATATAGTTACTGACTTGCTGCTCGAGGGAGAGCTGGTCCTGTGTATCATTAATAGAACCATTCACCCCCAGCAGCTTGGGCGAATGTCCGGGCTTTAACTGAAGTGCATTATCAGATGTCATAGAAGGCGCGCCAATCCCTGCCGCTGTATCGGAGGGAAGCGCGAGCTTCTCATCAACCGTAAAGGCAACGTCAGCCATCTGGCTCGCCGGATCCAAACGAATCGACTGTACCCGACCAACAGCAACTCCGGCCAAATCAACATCAGCACCCACGTGCAGGCCGTTAGCTGAATTTAAAACGCGCGTGCAGAAGGTTTCCGTGCTGAACCGGGCCACGATAAAGCGCCGCCGCATAGAACAAAAAGGCACCTGCAGCCGCAATAACAACACTGCTCGCCATAACAGCACTACCGCGCTTTTGCGTCTTCTTTGCCACTACGCTCTTACTCCTTATAGACGCTCACGATACGTGCTGTCTGAAACAAACATGCACACACTAAAAAATGCAGCTGGCAGCCTACTCGCTTCGCAAAGGTTGCGCAGCACGCCCCCATGAGGCAAACACTGATTACCACATGCTATCAAGCACAGAGCCACCGGAAACGGTAGTCTTCCTGCATCAGGAATTCCCATGAATCTGCTTCAAACCCTCGCCCTTGCAGTTCTGCAAGGTATTACTGAGCCTTTTCCCGTAAGCAGCTTGGGTCACGCTGTACTACTTCCAGCCATCCTCCACTGGCAAATTGACGAGCATGCACCTTTCTTTTTACCACTGCTCACAATGCTGCATTTGGGAACGCTTATCGGTCTAGCGGGCGTTTTTTGGCAAGATTGGAAAAGTCTTTTAGGCAGTGCGACTGGCACCAACGGTGCCAGTAAGCAGGAATCCGCAATCCGTGTTCTCGTTTTTCTCGTTTTAGCTACACTACCTGCTGTTATCTTTGGCGCAGTGTTTGAGCATAAACTGCGCTCGATTTTTGGTGCACCTCTCGCCGCAGCAGGCTTCCTTGTGACGAACGGTCTCCTACTCATCGGGACCGATATGTTAATCCGCAAAAAACAATCTCTTCCCCCGAGAGAGATTGAAAATCTCAACGCAAAAGACGCATTAATCATTGGTTTTTGGCAGTGCTTGGCTTTCTTTCCGGGCATCTCCCGCTCGGGAGCAACCATGGCTGGCGGATTATTGCGCGGCTTAAACCATGGCTCTGCCGCGCGTTTTTCTCTCCTGATGGCACAACCCGTTGTACTTGCCGCCACCGTTCATCAGGCTTGGCAATCACGCCATATCCCACTAAGCCACGACCTTATCGTCCAGTGCATAGTCGGCGCCATCGCTGCCGCCATTACAGCTTGGATTTGCTCACGCGCCATGCTGCGCCTTTTCCGCAATCATGAGAATTGGTCGCTCGTTCCATTTGGCTTGTATTGCATTGCGTTCGGCACGCTTTCCGTCATTTGCATCGCTCTTTAAACCCTTCCCAGGAGGCGCCTTTCCCGGCACATTGAATAAATCATGTCAGAACCGATACAATCCAAAACAAAGTCCAAGAGTGTGGCAACAACAGCCAGACGTAAAACCCTCGAACAGATCATGCGTGAGAATAACACGCATGGCCTGAAACGCAGTCTTACTGCCACACAGCTTGTTATGCTCGGGATCGGTTCCGTCATTGGAGCGGGTATTTACGTGACCATCGGAACAGCTTCAGCAGAGTTTGCTGGTCCGTCTGTTATGGTATCGTTTGTTATCGCCGCACTCGCCTGCCTGTTCACTGCCCTCGCATACGGCGAACTCGCTTCTACATTACCCGTCTCCGGCTCAGCCTATTCATATGCTTACATAACGATGGGCGAAAAAGCGGCTTGGATTGTCGGCTGGCTTTTGCTCCTGGAGTACGGCATTTCCTGTACCGCTGTTGCAGCAGGTTTATCAGGCTATGTCACATCCTTGCTGGACCTGACGGGCGTACATATTCCGGCCATTTTGAGCCATGCAACTTTGCAACCCGTTCCAGGTTCTGACGGAACGTTAATCGCAGCCAACTGGCAAGCAGACTTTATTGGTCTGGTCGCCGTAATTTTGGTCAGCCTCCTGCTGGCCCGGGGCGTCGAAGAATCTTCTCGCGTTAATACGTTTATCGTAATCGTAAAAGTAGGCGTTCTTCTTGCTTTTGTCGCCATCGGTCTACGCTGGATTAATATGGACAATCTGCATCCATTTTTTCCAGCCTATGCTGGTGGATTTCATTACGGCGTGCTTGGGGTATTTAGGGCTTCTTCCGTTATTTTCTTCGCCTATGTAGGCTTTGAAGCCGTATCTACAGCGTCTTCTGAAGCAAAAAACCCAACGCGCGACGTCCCTATCGGTATCATCGGCAGCCTCCTGATTTGTACTGTTATATACATAATCGTGGCTTTCGTGCTCATCGGCGTAGTGCCTTACAAGCAACTGGACGTAGCCGATCCTCTCGCCATTGCCGTGGCAGCCATGCACACTCCATGGCTCTCTTTTTTCATTAATATTGGTGCTACGGTAGGCCTATGCTCCGTTCTCATGGGACTTCTTTACGCGCAGTCGCGCATTTTGTTGACCATGGGACGTGATGGCCTAATTCCCAAAATCTTCAGCCGCGTCAGCCCCCGCTATCGCACCCCCGCTTACGGTTCGATTATTCTCGGAATTATCGTAGCGATTATGACGGCGACCATGCCGATCGACATCATCAGCGATCTCGTTTCAATCGGAACGGCCGCTGCTTTTGGCATTGTCTGCTTTACCGTAATTTGGCAGCGCAACACCCGCCCAGACATTGATCGCCCGTTCAGCGTGCCACTGGGAGGCGTCTACATTCGTGGCTTCTGGATCGGCACAGTGCCGTCCTTAGGCATTATCTTCAGCCTTATTATGACAGGCCCTCTCGTCGCTGACATCCTTCGCTCTACGTTCCACGGCAACCCTGTCCCTCTCGGCCTGCTTGGTGGGTATGCACTGCTGGGCGTGTTAACGTACCGCCACTATGGACGTCATAACTCCACCATGCGTGAAATTAACGAGTAAACTGCTCACTTCTCTCCACCCGATTTCTCTCCTATCCGCGTGGTGACGGAGAGCCCGGCCCCATATAACTACCAAATGGCGGCCGGGAAATCGGGGGAGAAATCATGGCATCCATCATGTGTTCTTCACCCGGCCCAGGCGGCATCATGGCATAACGCATGCGCGGCAGTGCTTCGGGGCATTCTTCCCTGATACGTGCGATAATCTTTTCTCTAATATCGCACCGCAAATCCCAGCTTTGAAGTGCATTCCGTGCACTAGCAATAATACGAATGGACATGGTTTTGTCGTTGCAGTCTGCCACTTGAACGTCAAAAACCTTCCCATCCCATAGCGGGCACGTCTTTATTACTTCGCCTAGCATCTCCCGGACTTTGTCCATTGGCGCTTCATAATCTAACCACAAGAAAACGACGCCGATAATCGCCGCTGAATTATGCGTCCAGTTTTCAAACTGATTTTCCAAAAAATATGAAATCGGGACGATATGGCGGCGCCAATCCCATACGCGCAGCACAACATAGGTCGCGTTAATTTCTTCAACCCAACACCAGTCACCATTAATAATGACCAAGTCTTCCATTCGGATAGGCTGCGTGATCGCAATTTGCACGCCCGCAATAAGATTCGTCAATAATCCTCGAGCGGACAAACCCACCACCAGAGATGCCGCACCAGCAGACGCAAACAGAGAAACGCCGTATTGCTTCACGGACGGAAAAAGCATCAAAGCTGAAGCAACCGTGACAATGCCAACCAATATTTCCGTCAGACGCCGCAGGACGCGAATTTGCGTCTGATGCGTCCGGATCATGATGTCGTCTGTCTGCTCGCGCGAAGATAAGCGCGTGAGATACGCTTCCGTCATCAGACGGAAGGCCACTATCATACCGTAACCTAGGGTCAGCACCAAAACGAACTGAAAGAAAAGACCAATATTTTCAGCCGTATTGGCAGAAAACCCTGAAACAGTCGGTAACGCCGTTAACATTCCAACCAAAGCGGTCATAATCCGTGTCGGGCGACGCAAGGCCCCAACAATTTTTCGGATCAATTCAGCGCTTTTTGGCCCGGGAATACGCAACAACACTGACGTCACCAGGTTGCCAGCATAGAATGCCAACCCCCCAACTAACGCCAGCATCATGACAGATACCAGAGCTGGTGGCAGCCAGAAGAAATACGAACGAAGAGTGAAGAGCGCGCTGACGAAATGCTGCGTCACGGGGCATTAAGCTCCTACAGACGAGAGGGAAAAACAAACTAACTCTTAACAGACAGGAGCTGGGAGGAAAATGCGACACTAAAAATGCATTTTTCTTGAATATCCATGTTGACACTTAAGGCATACCCACTTAAAAACCCGCCTCGAAGCCGATCACAAGTTGATCACGTTTCAAGGAATGGCGGTGTAGCTCAGCGGTAGAGCAGGGGAATCATAATCCCTTGGTCGGCGGTTCAAATCCGTCCACCGCTACCATTCCACTCAATTTCACAAAAACTATAATAGGCCACCATGACGAGAGCACCCCTTGCCATCGTGACTATGGTCTATAACGAGCCTGACCACCTTCCAAAATGGTGTAACCACTACGGAAGACAAGTAGGCCCAGAAGCCTGTTACATCGTTGATCACGGTACAAACGACGGCTCGACTGATGGTCTTTCTGGTTTCAACCTACTCAAAATTCCCCGCTCCCCCCAAGACGACGAAAAGCGCACTGACTTCATTAACCAGTTCTGCGCCAGTCTTTTATCTTGGTATGAAAGCGTAATTTACGTCGATGTAGACGAATTGCTTGTGGCGGACCCCGCCCAATATTCATCTCTCACCGATTTTTCTAAAAAAAATCACCACCCTGTTGTCACAGCCATCGGCGTTGACGTCATTCACAGACCGTCTTTTGAAAATGCTTTAAACGATGAGTATTCACTCTTCGAGCAGAGACGCCACGTTAGATTTTCCAGCGCCATGTGTAAGCCTGTCCTCATCCGACAACCCATTACTTGGGCACCCGGCTTTCATTGCTACTCTGAGGGCGCTCCCAGTTTTGGCGACCCTCTCTTTCTGTTCCACACCCGCTATGCAGATCTGAACCGCGGCCTGAAGCGCTTGCAGCGGACGCGCACTCAAGCCTGGTGCTCTGAACAAGCAGGCCAGCACCAAAGATTACCAGATCAAGACTGGGAAAATATGCTGCGGTCGATGGCGGGCCTGCCCGTCATATCGTGCAGCTTCGATCTGCAAGACCCCCTTATTCTCACCGAATGTATGGCCGTCTTACAAAGTACCCTCTCCCGCCAATATGACCGCTACCGCCTAGACCTTCATATTAGCGGTAATGCCCTATGGCATGTTCCGGAGCGCTTTTTAGGCCAACTCTGACCACAACATCGGACGAAAATATAAAAAAACCGGCTTTAAAAGCCGGTTTTTTTAATCAACAAATCGTCTCAGTCCACTGACGCTGGCTGCTCACGCTCAGATGAATAACCATCATCACGCGGCTGGCGCGAACGCCTGCTTTGCTGAGGCGCATAATGGCGGCGCTCGTTCTCAACATAAGGCTGCTGATGTTCTTGCGGCTCATCACCATGGTGTTCATCACCTTGATGTTGATAATCCTGCCCATCATCACCGTGGTGCTCACGGTCGCGCCCAGTGGTCTCGCGGCGCTCTTCATACGCACGCTGCCGTTGCTGCTGACGCTCAGCGCGCTCCTGCTGGCTTTGCTGCGCAGCTTGGTTCATCGCATTGAGGATACGGAAGTAATGCTCCGCATGTTGGAAATACGCTTCAGCCAGAATACGATCACCTGTACCGGTCGCGTCACGACCGAGCTGGAGATATTTTTCAAAAAGCTGTTGCGATGTACCGCGCACCCGAAGGTCCGGGCCATTACTCTCGAACACGTGGTTGCGATTCAAGGGGGTCTGGGCGTTACCATGATTGCGGGAGGCTCCGCCGCCGCCCGAACGATGCTGCCGGCCTCTCATACGCTTCATATTCATCGAACTGTGATGCACTTTCCTGAGGGTAATAGCCACTTGTCTCGAAGCGCTATTGCCGTTGCCGAAAAGACGTATGTCTGTCTTGCTGTGGCCAGTCTAAACCGGCCGATCCATTCACCGCCGGTCAACAAAATGACGGGCGACAGGAGAAGCCGACGGAGTGGAGCTGATCTCTACAAAGAGCTGCCTAAACCTTCGGTATAGGTTTTCATATCAGAAAAGACTTTCTGCGCCAACGCTTTTCCTATCAAATTGCAGCACAAGAGCACGTTCAACACCACCTAAGTCCCGGTGACGCGCTATTTCTCTCAAACCACATCGCTGTGCGAAGTCCGAAACTGCATTAATCTGTCCAATTCCCATCTCTAAGATGGCTATACCGTCGTGATTCAACAGACTAGGCAAAGCCCGGCATAAAAGCCGATAGGCGTCCAAACCATCTTGTCCGCCATCAAGCGCGCGGTGCGGTTCGTATTTAGCAACCTCTGGCATTAGCCCCGCAATATCATCACTCTCAATGTATGGCGGGTTACTAAAAACAATATCAAAACGTGCTGATAACGCCCCTGCCCAATCACCCGCTATAAACGCACAACGTTCTGCCAGAGCATTACGGCGGGCATTCTTAGCGGCCAAAGCCGCAGCGTCCGGAGATAAATCTACCCCTAAGCCCCACGCTAAAGGGAATTCACTCAACGCCGCCAACAGCAAACATCCTGTGCCAGTACCGAGATCTAGAATAGATAAGGGCATTTGCTTCGGTAAGCGCTGGGCAAGAAGAGCTTCGATCAGAGCTTCACTATCGCCCCTCGGAATAAGAGTTGCAGGACTGGTATAGAGATCCAATGTCCAAAACCCTGCCTCCCCGACAATGAAAGCCAAAGGCTCACGGGCCAAGCGGCGCTTCAACGCCTCTTGAAAACGCAGACCAGCCTCTTCCTCGACATTTTGGCACAAAAATAATCCCGTAAGGTCTACTCCTAACGCCCAGCACAAAAGACGACGCGCCTCAGAACGGGCATCCTCAACCCCGACATCGTTTAATTGACGCGCAGCGTCTTGTAATAAGACCTCTTTTGAAACCATTTTAAATACAACCTCGCGAGGATTGACGCCGATGACAAACCGTAGAAAATTTTCTGCACTGATGCCGCTTCTAAGCAGCATTCTGGTAGCCGCAGCAGCCCCGGAAGCCCGAGCCCAAACACTGCCAAGCTTTCAAGTACACGACACGAAAGCCCCGGAAGAAATTTCAGAAACATCACGCCTATATGTTGACGGAAAGCTAGCTGCCACATTCCGCCTTAACTTGGCCCATACAGACGAAACCAAAACAATACCGCTGCCAGTAGGGCGCACCACAATGAGCTACGCCTTATGTGGCGAAATCACAATTATACATGACGGGCGGCAGGAAACACATAGTGTCAGCAGCGCCGGAATGCTGCACCACCCCGAGGGACGCGTACTTGAAGCTGTTGGGTCCCAGCATTTTACTGAGTTTTTTCTGGTTGATTATGACGATGCGATGACCGCCACACACACACCCGGTCAGGCCGAGATATGCGCAATTCCCAACAGCTAAGAGATGAAAACTAGAAGCCTTCAGCCGCCAAAAGTGCTGTTTGCTCTTCTTGCGTCAAAGCATCTACAACTTCGTCAAATTCACCAGCCATAATCCGGTCAATTTTATAGAGCGTCAGATTTATCCGATGCTCCGTAACACGGCCTTGCGGGAAGTTATACGTCCGTATCCGCTCTGAACGATCACCCGTACCAACCTGTGACTTACGATCCTGTGCACGCTCTGCATGGGCTGCAGCACGCTGGGCCTCGTATAGGCGCGCGCGCAAGATCTTCATCGCCTTGGCACGGTTTTTGTGCTGGCTCTTCTCTTCCTGCATGGCCACCACGACACCCGTCGGAATATGCGTGATTCGGACAGCACTCTCCGTTTTATTAACGTGCTGCCCTCCCGCTCCCGATGCCCGATAAACGTCGATGCGCAGGTCATCATCGTTGATGGTGACATCAACTTCTTCCGCCTCAGGCAGAACTGCAACGGTTACCGTCGACGTGTGAATACGCCCTTGGCTTTCCGTTGCCGGAACGCGCTGGACACGGTGCACGCCTGACTCATATTTCAAACGGGCGAAAACAGAGCGGCCGGAGATCGTTGCCATCCCCTCTTTAATGCCTGAAACTTCGCTTTCGGCGTATTCCATAACTTCAAAACGCCATCCATTACGCTCAGAAAAGCGGCGATAAGCGTCAAAAAGCTCCGAGGCAAACAGCCCCGCCTCATCACCGCCTGCGGCAGGACGAATTTCTAAAATTGCACTGCGTTCATCTGCTTCATCTTTTGGCAGCAGAGCTAAACGCAACGCCCTTTCTAAAACGGGAATACTGTCGTGGAGTTCTTCAAGCTCTGCACGGGCCAAGTCCCGCATTTCAGGGTCGTCAAGGAGGGCTTCGGCACCCTCCTTCTGTTCCACCGCTGCGCGATAGGCTTGAATTGAGGCAACAACAGGCTCTAGCTCAGCATACTCGCGAGAGAGACGTGTAAACGTCTCCCCCGTGGCTTCCCCAGACGCCATGATGTCTTGAAGCTCTTCCGAGCGGGCGACAATACGCTCGAGTCTATCATCAACCGCCACGCTTTAGGCTCCAGTTAAGCACTGCACAACATCGCCCAGTGCAACTTCACGCTGCTCACGCGCCGTCAAATCACGCAGTTGCACTACGCCCCGCGCGATTTCTTCGTCTCCCAAAACAATCGCATGGGAAGCGCCAGATTTCACAACACGCTCCATCCGTTTTTTGAGGTTGCCGCGTGTTTCAATTTCTGCGCGCAGACCGGCCTGACGCAAACTACGTACCAGCGATGCTGCCTTTTGCACTGCAGCATCCCCCATAGGAACGAGCGCAATACCAGCTTCTACAACTGGAGCTTCCTCAAGCAACAATGCGAGGCGCTCGATCCCCCCGGCCCAACCAATAGCCGGTATTTCAGGGCCACCCATCTGCGCAACAAGCCCTTCGTAACGCCCGCCAGCAAGAACAGTCCCTTGGGCCCCTAGTTTGGTCGTTACGAATTCAAACGCCGTATGAGAATAGTAATCCAGGCCACGGACTATGCTTGGATTTTCAGTGAACGGGACCCCGAAATCATGCAAGTGAGCACGTAAATCGTCCCAGAACTTTTGAGATTCCGCATTTAAATAATCAGCAAAACGTGGCGCATCGTTCAACAACGCGCGATCTTGTTCTGCCTTGCTATCCAAAATACGCAAGGGGTTGACGTCCAGTCGCGTACGGCTCTCGTCTGAAAGCGCATCAATGTGCGAACGGAAATAAGCCACCAGCGCATCGCGCCATGCTTGACGTGAGGCAATATCACCTAACGTGTTCAACTCAAGGACAACGTCATCGGCAAGCCCCAGCGCCTTTAAGACGTCATAGGCCATGGTGATGACCTCTGCATCGCGCAGCGGACCTTCAGCACCGATAAGCTCTGCACCAATTTGATGGAACTGACGGTAACGCCCCTTTTGCGGCCGCTCATAGCGGAACATCGGGCCGCTATACCACGCCTTTTGGGGCAAAGATTGTGTTAAACCGTTCGTCACCAAAGCACGGCAGATAGATGCCGTATTCTCCGGCCTCAGTGTAATGCTGTCACCGCCACGGTCTTCGAAGCTGTACATCTCCTTAGAGACGACATCGGATGTTTCACCCAATGTTCGCGCAAAAACGCGCGTATCTTCGAAGATTGGAGTGCTCCACTCTTCAAAGCCATAAGTCGCAAGAACGCGTGCCGCCGTTTGTATAACATGACGATGCCTGCGCATCGTCTCGCCAATCAAATCATGTGTGCCGCGTGGCGGCTGTAAACCTGTCATGCTACCAGCCATTATGCGCTCGCAGGGTCCATTTGCTTCGCAGTTGAAGCTTCTTCTTTACCAGCTTCAATAGCGGCTACTTTGTTTTCTACCAGCTCAACAATATGCTCGATCATGTCCTTGGCGGGCATGGTGTGGTCTTGTTTGCCGGCGGAGTAGACCATGTGGCGCCCTTGCCCGCCGCCGGTCACCCCGAGATCCGTCATCAGTGCCTCTCCCGGCCCGTTCACCACGCATCCAATGATCGACAGCGTCAAAGGCGTTTTGATGTGCTGCAGACGATCTTCCAATGTCTGCACAGTTTCCACGACGTTGAAGCCTTGGCGAGCACAAGACGGGCAGGAAATAATTTTCACACCACGGTGACGCAAGCCAAGGGACTTCAAAATATCCCAACCGACCAGCACTTCTTCTTCAGGCGCAGCAGACAGTGAAACGCGCATGGTATCACCCACGCCTGCCCATAGAAGGTTCCCCAAGCCAATAGAAGACTTCACAGTCCCTGCACGCTTAGAGCCAGCCTCAGTAATACCGATATGCAGCGGATGATCACAGCAATCTGCAAGCTGCTGGTAAGCCGCCACAGCCATAAACACGTCTGACGCTTTCACGCTGATCTTAAACTCGTGGAAGTCGTGATCTTGCAAAATCTTTGCGTGTTCCAGCGCACTTTCAACCAGCGCTTCAGGGTTTGGTTCGCCGTATTTTTCAAGAAGATGGCGCTCCAGCGAGCCAGCGTTCACACCAATTCTGATGGAGCAGTTATGCTCACGCGCTGCCTTGACCACTTCCTTTACACGTTCTGCGCTGCCGATATTACCCGGATTAATACGCAAACATGCCGCACCGTTACGGGCTGCTTCGAGCGCGCGTTTATAGTGGAAGTGAATATCAGCCACGATTGGCACATTCACTTCATGCGCAATTTCTTTCAGCGCTGCAGTGCTGGCTTCATCAGGGCAGGATACACGGACGATATCAACACCCGCCAGCTCAGCACGACGAATTTGCTCAATTGTCGCTTGCGCATCAGACGTAAGAGTGTTGGTCATTGTCTGCACAGAAATCGGAGCATCACCACCAACGGCAACTTTACCCACGTGAATCTGACGAGACTTACGACGCTCGATATGCTGATACGGACGGTAGCTGCTCATGTTAATCCTCTTCGTGCCGGGGTAGTACCCGGCCTATAGGTTCGGCGTTTCGTATGTTCGTCCGCCCCTTCTATAGGCAGATGACCATTTATTCCAGATCAATGGGTAGACGTCGCATCACCGCTAGGTGATTGCCCCGTCAATTGTCGCGCATTCAGCTCATCGGTAGTGAGCTCGTGATGAACGGCAGGCTTGGGAACTGCTTTCGTCACAGGCGCAGGGCGTGGTTTTGGATGCGGTAATGCTTGCACCTCGGGAGCTGTCACAGCCGGAACTGGAGCTGACTGTGCAGGAGTTGAGCTTGGTGCAACACCATGGCCGTACTCCCCTTGATTAACGGCATCCGCTGTCACTGTTATATTACGGCGGACGGCACCAATGCGTCCAAGCGCCGCGCTTACAGCATCATGCGTCATAAGCACAACACCACCGGCATTGCCGACAGAGAGCTTGTAGGGCCCATCCGCAGCCGCACCTTGCCAAATTTCACCATCGGACAATACCCGAGAGACGAGAACGTGCCCGTTTTTATCCGAAATTTGGACCCAGACCTGCGCTGTTGCCTTAACTGCGATTTGTCCTTCCGGAAGCGCGTCCGTAGTCTGTTGAGCGTTGTCTGCCCTGACAGGTGCCTTATCGTCCACGTTGGTCGGGTTATTTGTTTGTCCCGCAACCTGCCCCGTTTCCGGTTGCGTCCCCCCTGACTGGCCTGCATTAGGAGATGCCACCGCCCCATCATCATCCTGCTGTTCAACAGACGCAGATGGTTGTGCAGTGTTTGCGGGCAAGGCTGGTCTTATTGCCTCTTTGTCGGTGGTCGTCTGCGCCGTTTGCGCTGTGTTACCTTGCCCAACATTAGATGACTGCGCAGCAGGAGGGGTAGGTTCTGCCGAGTGCTTTTCTTCCGTCGGAGCCTGCCCCGGCATAACCGAAGCAACTTGCGGAGATGTCATGACCGAATGCGCGTTGTTAGGCATCAATGCCGCGAGTGAAGGGACGCGCTTTTCAATCAGCTCATCGTGCGCTGAGAAATAGTACCAGCCTGCATAAGCCGCCGCGACCAGAATAAAGCCAGCTCCGATTAAAAGCCCGATAGGCAATCCCCGCTCACCTTGGGCCTGCGGAAATACCAACTCAGCTTTTCCACCAGAAACACGCCGAAACTCACGCTGAAATCGTTCGACCAGCGCGTCAGCGTCCAGCTGCATAGCCTGCGCATATGCCCGCAGAAAGCCGACAGCATATGCCTCACCCGGCATTGAGGAAAAATCATCCGCCTCCAAAGCCGTGAGTACGCGCCCACGGATACGGAGCCACTGCGCCACATCCTCAATTTGCCAGCCCAATTCTTCACGCCGCTGGCGCAACACCGTGCCAACACTCGGCTGATCTGAGCGAAGCGCTGTCATACGATCAGATGAAGACATAGGCATGGACATAAACCTGTTCAAACAAGGCAATCAAACCAAGGATGCGCGCTCGGAGAATTAAGAAACGTGAATGCGTTGCTCACGTTTTTCAATTGCTTCCACCGCTTGCTCGACCAAGCCAGCAATGATCTCTGATACAGGACGGATTTCCTTCACCATCCCGACAGATTGACCAGCCATTACTGAGCCGTTCTCGACGTCACCGTCGATCACCGCACGACGCAAAGACCCTGCCCAGAAGTGCTCGATAGAAAGCTGAGCATCTTCCTTATTCAGTTCACCATTTTGGAAACGACGAATCGTCTCTGCCTGATGCTTCAGGAACTGACGCGTACCAGCATTGGACAAACCACGTACCGGTATTACGGGAAACTGCTCGTCCAGTTGCACTGAGGTCACAGCATCACGCGCATTGGCACGCAAGAAAGACTTCTTGAAGTTCTCGTGCGCAATGCTTTCCTGAGATGCTGCAAACACTGTGCCTAATTGTGCACCAGCCGCTCCTTGCTCAAGGTAAGACACAACAGCGTCCCCTCGGCCCAAGCCACCTGCAACAAAAATGGGGACATCACGCAGATGAGGCAAGATTTCCTGTGCCAAAACGGTCAGCGACACAGGACCGACATGCCCACCCGCCTCTGAACCCTCAATAACGAGCGCTTCAATACCCATTTTTACCAGACGTTTGCCCAAAGCCAGTGCCGGCGCAAAACCGACAGCACGCGCTCCGCCGTCACGCACACGACGAATAATGGCACTGCTAGGGACACCGCCCGCCAAAATGACGTGCGTTACCTTATGCGCCAAACACACATCAACCAAGCGCTCCAAATCCGGGTGCATGGTAATCAAGTTCACGCCAAATGGACGCTTTGTCAGCGCTTGCGTCGCAACGATTTCTTCTTCTAGTCGCTCCGGAGACATCGCTCCGCACGCAATAACACCAAACCCACCTGCATTTGAAATGGCTGAAACGAGATTACGCTCGCTCACCCACGACATCGCACCGCCAAGAACAGCAACCTCGCTGCCTAAAAAGTCGCAGCCGGGCTGCCAGAGTTTTTGCAGCGTTTCGCGGGCGTCACTTTTGGCGTTCACGTATTGGGTTCCTCAATTTTATCTAGTCCATAGGCTGTATGCAGCGCGCGCACAGCCAATTCAGTGTACTCAGCGTCAATCAAAACAGAGATTTTGATTTCACTCGTCGAAATAACCTGAACGTTAATACCGCGCTCGGCCAAAGTGCGGAACATGACCGCTGCAAGGCCAGCGTTTGAACGCATACCAACGCCAACAACGCTAATTTTGGTCACATTGCGCGAGGTTTGGATTTCACCCCACTCAATATCACCGCGTTCTCTGTCCAATACCGCGCAGGCAGCTTCAACGTCTGTTAATCCGACAGTGAAGGTCATGTTGTTAAGGCTATCGGCCCCAACGCTTTGCACGATCATATCGACATTGATATTCGCAGCCGCCAAAGGACCAAAAATCGCAGCGGCTATGCCGGGGCGATCCGGAATACGACGAACTGAAATTTTTGCTTCGTCACGCGAATAGGCGATACCCGCCACGAGTTCCTTTTCCACCAGCTCGTCCTCATTTACCACTAACGATCCACTCTCATCATCTGTTTCAGCAAAAGATGAGAGGACACGCACACGAACATTTTCACGCATTGCTAAACCGACGCTGCGGGTTTGCAATACTTTGGCTCCGACAGAAGCCAATTCCAGCATTTCTTCATAAGTAATACGATCAAGGCGCTTCGCACGCTGCACAATGCGCGGGTCCGTCGTATAAATTCCGTCAACATCGGTATAAATATCGCAACGGTCGGCCTTAATAGCAGCAGCCACAGCAACCGCTGACGTATCCGAGCCTCCACGCCCCAAAGTAGCGATCCGCTGGTCAGGACCAATACCTTGGAAACCTGCGATGACCGGCACAACATCGCCTAAAAGGCTACGCTCCAACGCGGCACCATCCACTGATTCGATGGAGGCTTTTCCGTGCGCATCATCTGTTCGCAAAGGAATTTGCCATCCTTGGAAGGAGCGCGCAGGCACACCAATCTTCTGCAACGCAATTGCAACAAGCCCGCTTGTAACCTGCTCGCCGGACGCTACAACAGCATCATACTCGCGAGGGTCAGCCAGTGTATCCAGCTCAGCACAGTAGCCAACCATCCGGTTAGTAACACCAGACATAGCTGAAACAACAACCGCAACGCGGTGGCCGCGTTCAACTTCCACCTTCACCCGTTGGGCAACGACGCGAATGCGCTCAATCGTACCAACTGACGTACCGCCGAATTTCATAACGATCGTTTTACGTTTGCCCATTGCCTCGCTGCTTTTCATCGAGGGGGACGTCGCGTCAGTATGAGAAACGAAAACGGGCGTGTCAGTCTTGGACATCGCGTTCAGAACTCCAGGTCATGGTCTGGCATTGCGCGCGCGGGTCTGGCATCGAAAAAACATACTGAGATAATTCAGCTGGTTCCTTTACCTAACCCGCCGGTCCACATACCTCTCTCAACACGCCACGTCCAGCCAATGACGGCTGTACTTCTGCCTATTAGGAGCATTCCGATGGCTTCAGAGAACGATTTTTCTTCAACCGTCACATCAAAACCCACCTCGCACTCTGTTTCGCAAGACGAAATTGCTCATTTCAGCGCCCTTGCGCATGACTGGTGGAACCCACGCGGACCCATGGCCCCCCTGCACGCTATGAACCCGCTCCGCACACAATGGGTTGCAGACCGTATTGCGCCCCTGCAAGCAGCACGCGGGGAGCGCCTCTCTCTCCTAGATATTGGCTGCGGAGCCGGAATAGCCAGTGAAGCTTACGCCAAGCTTGGCTTTGACACTCTTGGTCTTGATGCAAGCCTGGAAGGCATCGAGGCTGCCAAAACTCACCTCGCAGAAGAGCCATTACCCGCCAGTGCGGCCCAAATAACTTACCGCCACGGCAGCGCTGAAACCCTCGTTGAAGAGGGACAAAAATTTGATGTCGTTTCTGCACTTGAAGTTATCGAACACGTGACAGACCCTCAGGGCTTTCTACACCTGCTGGCAGACCTCACTCTTCCCGGGGGTATGATCGCTGTCTCGACCCTTAACCGTACGGCACGGTCATATGTGGTGGCAAAACTGGGGGCTGAATATATTTTACGGCTGCTGCCCGTCGGTACGCATGACTGGAAAAAATTTATCAAACCAGAAGAACTAGCCCGCATGGCCCGTAACGCCGGCCTCAGAATGACCGACGTATCAGGCATGTCCTATATCCCACCCAAATGGCGCGCAACACGTGATACGGGGGTCAACTACATCACCATTTTTACAAAAGACTAATCCAATAAAAAAGGCGCCCTATCAAAGGGCGCCTCGTGAGAAAACTCACAACCAAGTCTTTGTTTAAGCCTTGGTATCCATAAATGCGAATGTTGTCGGGCTACCGACTGGCGTAAAGTGGTTTGTGAAAGCCAACTGACCTGTTGTCTTATCCACCTTAAACGCTGTAACCGCATCCGAGCGCTGGTTAGCGCAGAACAAGAACGTACCGGATGGATCAAACATCATGGCACGGCCGTAGTCTGCATGCATCCAGACTTCGTCTTGCAGCGTCAGTGTACCATCTTCGCCAATGGCGAAGACTGCGAGTGAGTCACCCAAACGGTTTGACGCGTAAACGTACTTGCCGCTAGCAGAGATCAAAATTTCTGCTGCCAGTGTAGACCCACGGAAATGCGGCGTTACCGTGCTAACGGTTTGAATGTTATTCAAAGTACCGTTTTGTGGGTCAAACGTAGAGACCACGATCTTGGAGTTCTGCTCGCACAGGTTGTACAGAATTCTGCCTGTGTGATTAAACTCAAAGTGACGAGGTGCACAGCCGGGTTCCATATCGTAATATGGCGTCTTAGCTGGCTCAAGTTTGCCCGTACCCAAATTAAGGGTCCAAACATAGATACGGTCCAACCCTGCATCATCTACCAGCACAAAGCGCCCTGACGGATCAGAACGGATCATGTGTGGATGCGGGCCTGAGTGGTCCGAAACCGCAAAGTTACCCTGTGGGTTATCAACGGCACGGTCTGGCTGGCGTGGGCCAGAATTATGCACGACGTCTGTTGGAGCCCCTAAAGAACCGTCGCCACGAATCGGCACAACAGCAACCGAGCCACCGACATAGTTAGCAACCAGCAAGTATCGGCCTGAGTGGTGCACGCTCAAATGCGCGGGAACTGAACCGCCAGAGCTAACCGTGTTGATCTTACGGAGCGAACCCGTCTGCTGGTTAACTTCAAACGCCGTTAGCGAACCATTTCCGTTCTTGTCGTAATCACTAATTTCGCTCAGAGCGTAAAGATAGCGATTATCCGCGGATAGCGTAATAAACGATGGGCTGGCGATATCTGTAAACGTCGTTACAGGTATGAGTGCGCCCGTTACACGGTCCATCTCAAAAACGGAAATGCCCTGCCCGTTGCCCGCTCCACCTGGAGGCCCGTGCTTCGTATATCCACCGACAAAACAAATGGTTTTTGACACAGGCTTTGGCGGCGGTGGCGGAACCGGCGCCGGAGAGTCAGCAGCAGGCGCATTATCAGCTGCATGGACAGCGCCTACCATACCGACAGCAACAGAACTTGCCGCGATGCCTAACGCAAAATCACGGCGAGAGACAGGATTACGCATAGAAAATTGTGCTCCTTATACCTCTATTAATGCCCAGCCGAACCTGCCTAAATTATGGCAAAAGCACTAAATCTTAAAAAATTATACATTATTGTGACGTTTTCACCATATGACATTCTGTGTCTACGGCTGGCCCATCATAACGTGTCCACTTCTGGGTTGATCCCAGCAAAGGGACACCCAAAACAAACCCTCTTAGCTTCAAAACCTGCGGCCCATCCTTCCAAATACGCGCTTGGTACGAATGGCCTGAGCGCGGATCAAGAATGCGCCCCTGCCATCTTCTGTCGTCAATCGGCGTAAAATCCGTCAACATTTCCAAGCGGCACTCGGACCGTCCCTCAAAATCCCTCGGAACTTCGTCTGTGTAATCTAAACCAACCAGCCATCCACAAAGTGCCTGACCGCATGGCTTGATCTCGAATATCCCATCTTTATCTTGAGTAAGCCATTGGCCGACAAAGCCATCTGCACCGTTCAAGCTATCTGCCGCCTTTGCTCCATTAGAGACAGACACGATGAGCGCTAAGCTTGCTGTGGCTGCTCCCACGAAACGTGCAATCGTCACTTGGTTAATCCAAGAATACCGTCAAGCTTCCCTGCCCGCTCCAACGCCATGAGGTCGTCGCAGCCGCCAAGAGCTTGCCCGTCAACGAAAGTCTGCGGGACAGTCCTCTGCCCTGAACGCTGGATAGATTCCGCACGCTCAGACGTGCCATGAGGGGCATCTATCTCCTGAAACGTCACTCCTTTAGCCTGCAACAGCGCGACGGCCCTTACACAGAAAGGGCAATAAGGCTGCGTATAAATCTCGATCTTAGGCATAGTCTCTCAACGCTCTTGTTTCGTTTTGCCTATCTTCTTCCATGTTTCCTGCACGCGCTGCAACCAGCAGTTCGACACGCTCTACACCTGCCTCTCTTAAAGCCTGGCTGCATGCTGATGCTGTAGCACCTGTTGTTAGAACATCATCAATCACAACAACGGGATTTCCACGTAATTTAGACAAATACTGAGGATTAACGCCTATGGAGCCACTTATTTCCCTAAAACGCTCCTGACTGCCAAGCCGAGCCAGAGGTCGGGTTGATCTAAGGCGCCTTAGCGCCATAGGCAAAACTGGCACACCGCTTAATTTTGATAAGTGCCACGCTATCAAAGCAGCCTGATTATAACGCCTGGACCATAATTTTTTTCTGTACAGTGGAACGGGTACGAGGAAGGCCGCACTGCGGATCATCCCCTCACCGACACGGAACATTTCCCGCGCCAAAATACGCGCATTCTCCGTCCGGTCTGCATATTTTAAGGGTAGAATAAGGCGCTTGGTCCACTCGTTGTAAACAAGAGCCGCCTGCGCAGCATCCCAAAGCGGCGCCTGCTGTTCACACGGCGCACAATGCCCGTCGGCATTTGCCAACCCTTTAGCAGAAAGTGGCGCACCACAATGCCTGCAAGCCGGTTGAACAATAAAGCGTGCCTGAGCGAAGCACTCTGCGCAAAATCCCTCATGCCCCTGCACCTCCGCTCCACATACGTCGCAACACGGCGGGAAAAGCACATTAAGGCATTTATGACTTATTTTCTTGAACTCTGCCTTTGACCAAAGCAATGATCAGGGCTCAACAGTATCCAAATGGACGCGCGTGGCATCAATCAACACCTTGCCTTGGTTTTCAAACGTGACGGTAACACGCTCGGCAATGGCGGACTGCACTTGGCCCCACCCCCATTCCGGGTAATCCGGATGCCTCACCATTTGGCCGGGCTCAAGAAATGACTGAAAAACTCTACCGACCATATCGGCATCTTCCCTAAAAAAGAAAAAGCGGCCCGCATATGGCGGACCGCTTTTCACTTTAGTAGAGGTCAAAAAGATTAACCAGCGTACTTTTTCAAAAACGCCTTAACGGCATCTCCAAGATCAGGACGCTCGATAGAGAACGCTATTTGCGCCTCAAGGAAGCCTGCCTTATCACCACAATCGTAACGCGTGCCTTCGTAACGCAAACCATGGAAAGGCACGTCTCCGATTGTTTTAGCCATTGCATCCGTTAGCTGCACTTCATTACCCGCACCACGCTCCAGCTTGGAAAGGTGCTTCATCACATCCGCAGTCAGAACATATCGGCCGATAATGGACAAATTTGATGGAGCGTCCTCTGGGTTTGGCTTCTCAACCAAGCCTTTAACTTCGACCAAGCGCCCGTCATCCGCGCCTACATCCAAAATACCATAACGGTTCGTTTGTTCGCGCGGGACTTCACTGACAGCAACAACGTTGCCGCCAGTCTTATTATAAGCCTCTACCAACTGCGCTACGCAGCTCTTCTCGCTTTTGACGATATCGTCTGGCAGCAAGATCGCAAACGGGTCATCGCCAATGAACGAACGGGCGCACCAGATAGCATGACCAAGACCAAGCGGCTCCTGCTGACGTACCGCGACGAAGGAGCCCGGCTCCATGTAGCTAGGCGCAAGCGCTTCTAGCGCTGAAACTTTACCGCGTTCTTTGAGAGTTGCTTCAAGCTCATAAGCAATATCGAAATAGTCAATCAGACTATCTTTACCTCGCCCTGTAACAAGGCAGAACTCTTCAATGCCAGCTGCGCGCGCTTCATCAATAGCGTATTGAATAAGCGGCTTATCAACAACCGGCAACATCTCTTTGGGCATTGCTTTTGTTGCGGGCAGGAAGCGCGTTCCCAGACCGGCTACAGGAAGAACAGCTTTTTTTAGTGGCTTGATCACAAAACCTCGCACGTCGACCAAAGAGAATATACCTGCGCGTCTTAACAAAGACTTTAACAGGTTACTTCTAATTCAGATAATCGTGCTGGAGAACTCTGGCAATACAATGGCAGAGAATAATCCATCCCCCGAAGGGGAAAAGGAATTAAATTTTTATTTTGATGAGAACATCACCCTTTAAAGAGTGATGGTGCGGCCGAGAAGACTCGAACTTCCACGGGGTTTCCCCCACAAGCACCTCAAGCTTGCGCGTCTACCATTCCGCCACGGCCGCCCCGTGACAAACGATCTTGCTTAGCGCTTGACCGTTCGGTGAGAGGGGCTATAGCCGAAGCTAGACATAAGGGCAATGACTGAAATGCAAAAAAGTTCTGAAATTTTGTGGAAAACGTCTTCGGGGCTCACTTCTTACCCTGATGCTATGCATGTGATGGAGACACGCACAAAAAAAATACACGCGAAAGCAGACGTGCCCTTAGTTTGGTTAGTCGAGCACCCGCCCATTTTTACGGCAGGCACCTCTGCCCGAGCGGAAGATCTTTATAACCCCCATAATTTTCCAACTTATGATGCTGGGCGTGGAGGGCAGTGGACTTATCATGGGCCAGGGCAGCGGCTTGTCTACGTCATGCTGGATCTCACACAACAAAACGGCATTGTCCCGCCCAGAGATCTGCGCGCTTATGTCGCTACACTCGAGCAGTGGCTCAAAGCATCCCTAGCTCTTTTGGGCGTAACAGCTTTTACCCGCGAGGGCCGGATTGGCCTTTGGGCGATCGACCCCGTCTCGCAGCAAGAGGCAAAAATAGCGGCTTTGGGTATCCGCATCAGCCGCTGGGTAAGCTGGCACGGCGTCTCAATTAATTTGGACCCTACGCTCGAAGATTTTGATGGTATCGTTCCATGCGGCATACGCGAGTTCGGCGTTACAAGCCTCAAACGCTTCCTACCGGACATTGAAATGAAAGATTTGGACCACGCACTTAAAACTGCGTGGCCCGGTTGCTTCGGATCTATTCCTGCGGAAATTTAAAGAGCGCAGGATCGGGCACGGCAGCATCTGTTACCGACGTCAGTGCGACACTGAAGCGATGTTGCCGGGCGTCCACCCCTTGCAAACCAATCAGATTCAATCCTTGCCCGTTATCAACAAAGTCCAGCGTCAGAAGCCCTTGGGAAGGATTATCCGCCTCGGCGAGGGATAGAGATAGAATGCTTCCTTCGTGCCGGACATCTGTCACGTCAATATCTCCGGCAAAACGCAGCGGATAACGCAATAATAGCCCCAAAGGATTGCGCTTTAACGACACCCGCGTCTCCGAGCCAGACGCAGAATCGTTAAGGATCAGTCGCCCATCTCCGGCGATAAGGCGCATTGTATGCGGCAATGTGTAGTCCAAACGCAGATGCCCCGGCACATAGGCAAAACTGCCCGAACCGCGCATACTCTCCGGCCCATTTTGAGCGAAACTGGCCGTCATACCGTGAAGAGCGTTCAGATAAGTCTCGACCCTTTCAGCATCCACACGCTGTTGAGGGGTAAGACGGTCCAGACCATGAGACGCGCATCCCGTTAGGGCCAAAAGCATACATACCAGCCCTCCCCATTGCCGCATATTTCTCATACGTCCCTCGCTCCATGCAGAACCAATGAAAGGGCATGTAAGCCTGTTTCAAACTCCTCGGACAACAGATTGTTTACCAAGCGATGCCGCGCTATACGCCCCAACCCGTCGAACTGAGCACTTGTTACAGCCACGTTGAAATGCGTTTCCCCATGCACGCCTGCTTCAGCCATCATTTTAGCCCCGACATGCCCAGCATGGCGTGCGCTATCGTCATGGACCTCTAAAGCCAACGGCGCCAACTCGCGTTGAAGGATGGCAACAATGCGCTCTCGACGGGACAAATTTTGTGTCATGTTTGGAAGCTTTTCTCTAAACGACCCGTTCTGAGTCATGAAATTGACACGGACATCACAGGAAAGCGACCTAAACCGCTTGCACCCTCACATCCCCTCCACCCATATCAAGCCCCATGAATCGTAAATCAACCCGCCACAGAGCTTTTGACCCGGACCCAGACGCACCTACTCAAACGTGCGACCACCCAGGATGTGACGCCCCCGCAGGTTATCGTGCACCACGCGGGCGTGATGCCCTGCGTTCTTACTACTGGTTCTGCCTCGAGCATGTACGCGCCTACAACGCGCGTTGGGACTTCTATCGCGGCATGACACCCGGCCAGATCGAGGCTCACCTCCGCGCGGACACATCGTGGCAGCGCCCCTCTTGGAAGCTTGGCACGGGTACGGCAAACAAAGCCGAATTTAACGAAGACGATATCCTAGACCCGCTCGATATTCTTGGGGCAAGCCGTCGCTCACGTGCTCAAAGCGCCCAAGAAAAAGCACGCCAAGCACCAAAGAAAACAATCCCGCCCGAACTGCAGCAACCACTGGCAACATTGAACCTGACATGGCCAATCTCGTTCGATGAGGTCAAAACACGGTACCGCGCCCTAGCGCGTCAGTACCATCCGGACACGAACCCTTCCCCGCAAGCTGAGGAGCATTTTAAGGCTATCGGAAGCGCTTACACTGCCCTGAAAACGCATTTTACACGTGAAGCTGAGAGTATTTCTTAAGTTTCCGTCTAGAAGTGCAGCGCGTTCTGACCCATCTTAGCTCCGACATCTTTTAACGTCCTCTTCCAGAGAGTCCGACCACTATGAACGATTTCGCGACGATCGACGCACCGGAAACAGTGATTACAGCTGACAATACGGTCATCCCAACAAGCGTGCTCGGCCAGCCGGATCGTCTCGTGTCTTCGGCTGAAGTCTTCGGCATTAAAACGGACATGCAGATCCCGGCCTATTCCATCCGGACAGAGCACGTACCCGTCATCGACGAGTCTTATCGCTTCGATGAAGACACGACCCGCGCCATCCTCGCTGGTTTTGCACATAACCGTCGTGTTTTGGTTCAAGGCTTCCACGGGACAGGTAAATCATCACATATTGAACAAATCGCAGCACGCCTAAACTGGCCCTGCGTACGAATTAACCTCGACAGCCATATTTCACGCATCGACCTCATCGGTAAGGATGCAATCGTACTTAGAGACGGCAAACAGGTTACCGAATTCCGTGAGGGCCTCTTGCCATGGTGTTTGCAGCATCCATGCGCGTTAATCTTTGACGAGTATGATGCAGGACGCCCCGATGTGATGTTTGTCATCCAGCGCGTGCTGGAAGCCGAGGGGCACCTCACCCTTCTGGATCAGAACCGCGTCATACGCCCTAACCCTGCCTTCCGCCTTTTTGCTACCGCGAACACCGTAGGACTGGGTGATACCACTGGTCTCTATCACGGCACGCAGCAAATCAACCAAGCCCAGATGGACCGCTGGAACGTCGTTGCGACCCTTAATTACCTTCCTCTTGAACAGGAAGTCAGCATCATCAAAGCAAAACTCAAAGTTGGAGCAGATGAGCAAGACGCCATCTCCCGCATTGAGCGTATGGTAGCCCTCGCGAACTTAACGCGGTCCGGCTTCACAGCTGGCGACATCTCGACTGTCATGTCCCCGCGTACCGTTATTGCTTGGGCAGAAAACGAACGTCTGTTTGATGACTTGGCATTTGCCTTCCGCCTCACATTCTTAAACAAATGTGATGAAGCCGAGCGCGGTATTGTTAGTGAATACTACCAACGTTGCTTCAACACATCGCCCATGGAGTAATGCGTTGTGTCTGCCTCTAAAACAGTCACAAACCGCTCTTCTGCTCACGCCGCTGACGAAGATTTCCGGCGCGCCACCGTGGCCACACTCAGGGCGTTAGGCAACGCCCCTGATCAGCATGTTGATTTCTTGGATGCCGCAACATCCAAGCCAACACGCAAAAAACACTCTGACGACGCTGAAACCATACATCTACCGAGCCTATCAGCGGCACCATCGTCGATGGAGCGTAATCGCGTACGCGGTGCTGCAGACGCTGCGGCCTTGCGTTTGCGGCACCATCGGGATCATCTCACCAAACATCCACCTGAACCCGAAGCGCACGCGACTTTTGACGCCATCGAGCAGGCGCGATGTGAAATTTATGGCTCCAGATACATGGATGGCGTGCGCGCCAACCTTAATCTGCGCAGCGCGCTTGAGTGCCGTGACCACGGCTGCTCCCGCATGGTCACCCGCGAAGATATGCCAGCGTCCATCGCGCTGGACCTTCTTGCTCGTGAAGCCATTTCTGGCCAGAAAGCTCCCCTTGAAGCCGGCCCTGCGCTGGAGGAGTGGCGTTCTTACCTTTCCCCAAAAGCGCATCAAGCGCTTGCGGACATGGCCGCAGCTCAAGGTGACCAGAAAGCGTTTGCGCAGGCCTGTACTCGCCTTTTAGGGGCGTGCTCTCTCACAGAAGCCCCGGAAGAAAGCGACGAAACAAGCACCGACGACAATGCGGCTGAAGACTCCCCTGAAAGCGACGATGAAGCAGCTCCTGTAGATCAGAGCGACACATCTGATTCCGGGGAGGAAATGCAAGAAGAGGACGAAGAAGACAGCTCCTCCAGCGATGCAGGTGAAAGCGGAGATGATGGCGATGCCGAAACATCGGACATGCTGGATGCTCCCGAGACGGGTGCCGAAGAGGCTGCAGGCCCATCTGATCAGTCGAATGATACCGCCTATGACGGACCACAAAAAACAGCCCCCTGCTATACAGCTTTTACGACAGAACATGACGAAGAGGTCGGTGCTGCAGATCTGTGCGACCCTGCTGAGCTAGATCGTCTCCGTCAGCAACTTGATCAACAGCTTGTTCAACTTCAGGGCGTAATTTCCCGACTAGCACACCGCCTCCAACGTCGCCTCATGGCCCAGCAGCAACGCCGGTGGGAGTTTGACCAAGAAGAAGGCATGATTGATGCGGGGCGCCTCGCACGCGTTGTTACAAACCCAACGCTACCGCTTTCTTATAAATTTGAAACTGAAATGGAGTTTCAGGACACTGTCGTAACGCTCCTGATCGACAATTCAGGTTCAATGCGCGGACGGCCTATCGGCACAGCCGCAATTTGTGGAGACATCTTAGCCCGCACACTCGAACGCTGCGGCGTAAAAGTCGAGGTGCTAGGCTTCACAACACGACAATGGAAAGGCGGAAAAAGCCGTGAGTCATGGATTCGTAGCGGACGCCCTCCCCATCCCGGCCGCCTGAATGACCTTCGCCACATTATATACAAAGATGCAGACACCCCATGGCGCAGAGCCCGGCGAAACCTCGGCCTTATGCTCAGAGACGGGTTGCTGAAAGAAAACATCGACGGGGAAGCGTTATTGTGGGCGTGGGGACGCCTGCGTCGTCGGTCAGAGAAACGGCGTATATTGATGGTGATTTCAGATGGTGCACCTGTTGATGACAGCACGTTCTCGGCAAATCCTCACGATTACCTAGAGGAACACCTCCGCTCGGTCATTACGAAGATCGAAAATGACACTAGAACTGAGCTACTTGCCATCGGAATTGGTCATGACGTAACTCGCTACTACCGCGACAGTGTCACGATTACATCTGCTGAAGAGCTCGGCGGCACAATGATGGCGCAGTTGAGCGAGTTGTTCCGCCCAGCGCACCCTAGCCGTAAATAAAAATGCCCTCCATCGCCCGGCGGATTGCGCTTTCCGCCGGGCTCACAGTAAAGCTGAATACAACGACGTACTTGATGTGGACCCGCTATCCGCACCAAAAAGCGATAAGATTGTGTTTGACCCACCGCCCGCTCCGTAAAGGGTGAGCATACTTGCGGGCGTCGAAGTTTTTTCAGGGCGAATTTGCAGCGTGGCCAAATAGCGCTGAGCAAATTTTTGAGTATTCTGCGGTGTTGAAAACTGCTTAAGATCCAACTTGGCACTAAGAAGGCGCTGCTGTTCTGGATAGTCTAGAGCACCAAACTGCGTGGGATCAAAGCCCGCAACCGTTACCGCGACTTTCAGTAGTTTTGGGTCCGCCATAATGTTGACCAGCTTTGTATCACTCGTAACCGTCCGGGTAAAATACAGCGCATTCCCTAAGCCCGGCGTTTGCGTCTGCACAGAGTTTTCATAACTATTCGTGAGATAATTCTGACCAATCTTATCCAGAACGGTCTGGGAAGATAAAGGCGATGACGTCGACCAATCAGAAAAATCTTTAGCAAAAGCCTTCCATGTGGCATTGCCCCCCGCGCAGCCAGCGATGTGGTAGACGACGGGTCCTGCGTCATAAGTTGGCGTAATACAGCCGTTTGCCCCAAAGCGGACGACATACCATAAGCCCCCAGCACAACCGACAGAGCACGATAGTTTTTCAAGAGCTGATCTGGGCTCGTAATACTGGCGGCATCTTTTTGGAACGTGGCGATTGTCTGCTGCGTTTGGGGGCTCGTCTTCGTCCATTGCTGAACAGATTTTTGTTCGTTCTTGATGATGGTGAGGTATTGCGGAATTGCTGCCATAGTTGACGATGAAACAGACATACTACGCCCCCTACGGAACAGACATGCGAAATGGCCTTTCTACCGCCCAATTCCTAAGATATCCCTAAAGGACATATCTCCAATACAGTGAGCCCCTATGTCACGCTCTCGCTCAACCGTCTCCCTCGTATGCGGCCTCATGTGCCTGGCTTCATTCCCTGCCACGCACGTACACGCAGAGACTTTGCCTTCGGTCCCAAGCAGCTGTTTTTCCTATCATTTTGAGAACGTACAGGAAGACGCCCGCGGATTTCACGCGTCGGCGCTTCACGCTTCTTATGAAGGCTCCAAAAGTACTCTTACGACGGGAGAAATTAATGCGACCTCGCCTGAGGGAAACACGTCATCCCAAGAACTGCAAAGACTGAACGCATCAGCCGCATTTGCCGCGCTCACAGCGTTTCAAGGCCAAGCCAGTAATACGTGCCAGCTTAATACGTCATCTTTCCACGGCACGCTCAATACCCGCTGGGGAAATGTCACCCTCGCTCACAATCAACATCGCCTTACGATACGAGCTCTCACGCTCAACACATCAGAACGTAACAAGAACACCAACGTATCGTTCTCGGCTAGCGGTGTAAAAGACACAACGTCTTCCCTCATCCCCTCAGAGGTTTCAGCAAGCCTAATTGTTGAAGGGCATAGTGCTACGCCTTTGATAACAATCAACAGCTTACACGCAGTAAACGGCACTAATGCGCTTGACGGTCATGGCTCTGTACAAACAGCCGCTAACCCGCTTGCTTCCAGCGCTGATCTTCACATTTCTCTAACCAATGTAGACGCGCTGTTGAATGATGTCCGGCAAACAGCTCCCGCCCGAGTGACGACAGCTTTGACCATTGCGCGCTTAATGGGCCGCGCCAATGGTAGCGCCACAGAATGGGATGTCGGGCTGCATAACGGGGTTGCCACCGTCAACAACGTTCCTATCCCTCTGAACCTACACTGAATAACTACCTCCCCGCTGGCACAATTTCTGATGCCAGCGGGTTCAACTCTCCAAGTACTAAGATGCCTTGCGGACGAGCTTGCACAAAACACCCGTAACCTGCTTTGCATAGCCGATACGCTTGGCATTCGTCATTTCACGGATAATGGCCAATTTCTGATCAGGGCGTATTTTAACGCCCGCATCTTTTTTCCGTGCCACCCAGTCTAAAAGGCCCGTCGGATTACGGAAACGGTTGCGGCGGAATTGCAGGACCATACCTTTTGGGCCTGTTTCCAAACGCTCGACACCAGCCTCACGGCAGGCGCGCTTGATCAGAACCACATCAAGCAAATTACCGACTTCAGCTGGCATTTTACCGAAACGGTCGATCAACTCAGCACGAATAGCTTCCACCTCATCTTCGTTCTGTAGCGCAGCGATACGCCGATACAGTCCTAACCGAACAGGCAAATCTTTTACATATGCTTCGGGAATAAGGACCGGGAGGCCGAGTATAATATTTGGCGTCCAGTCCGCGTCTTCCTCTTCGGCCCGGCGCCCACGCTCACGGCGCATATCCAACACTGCGTCTTCCAGCATCTGCTGGTACAGCTCGATACCGACTTCTTTAATGTGACCCGACTGCTCATCACCCAGCAGATTCCCTGCACCACGCAGATCTAGATCGTGTGAGGCCAAAGTAAAACCAGCCCCCAGAGAATCAAGCGTTTGCATAATCTCCAAACGCTTTTGAGAGGCTGCCGAAAGCGGATTTGTCTGCGGCCAAGTCAGGTACGCGTACCCACGCTGCTTTCCACGGCCGACACGCCCACGGAGCTGATATAACTGGCCAAGACCGAACATATCGGCGCGATGGATAATAATTGTATTCACGCTGGGCATATCGAGCCCACTTTCGACAATATTCGTCGACAGCAGGATATCATAACGTCCGTCCGCAAACTCCGTCATGACCCGTTCAAGCTCAGTTGGCGTCAGACGGCCATGCGCTTGAACGACCTTCGCATCCGGCACAATCTCTGCCAGACGCTCCGCCATGCGGTCCAAATCCGCCAAGCGAGGCAAAACACAAAATACCTGCCCGCCACGGAAACGCTCACGTTGAATCGCTTCACGGATCATCACGCTGTCAAACGGGGTAATAAACGTCCGCACTGCCAAACGGTCTGTTGGTGGTGTCGCAATTAAGCTCATCTCACGCACACCGGACAAAGAAAGCTGCAATGTCCGTGGGAGTGGCGTTGCGGAAAGGGTCAGAACGTGGACATCCTCCCGCAGAGCTTTGAGTTTTTCCTTATGGGATACGCCGAAATGCTGCTCTTCGTCGATGATGAGTAAGCCCAGCCGATCAAAAGACACCGTCTTTGCAAGAAGCGCGTGCGTGCCCACAACAATGTCTATTTGACCACCTGCCAATTCTTCACGGACTTTAGTGGCTTCCTTGGCCGTAACCAAACGCGAGAGTTGCGCCACCCGAACTGGAAGCCCCTCAAAACGAGCGCTAAAGCTGCGGAAATGCTGTCTGGCCAGCAGCGTCGTTGGGACAACAACCGCAACCTGCATGCCAGATAGAGCAGCGACAAAAGCCGCACGTAGCGCAACTTCGGTTTTGCCGAACCCAACATCGCCACACACCAAGCGATCCATCGGGCGCCCGGCGCTCATATCTTCAAGCACATCGGCAATGGCGCGCGACTGATCTTCCGTCTCCACATAAGGGAAACGCGCACAAAATTCGTCCCAGAGCCCTTCTGCCGGCGCTAAGGTCGGCGCCTCGCGTAAAGCACGCGCCGCAGCGGTACGAATCAGTTCACCCGCCATAACGCGGATACGGGATTTCATCTTGGCCTTACGGTCCTGCCAAGACGTTCCGCCCAAACGGTCAAGCTGCACACCTGTTTGCTCAGAGCCAAAACGACTCAGCAAATCGATATTCTCTACAGGTAATAAAAGGCGCTGCTCACCATCGTACGAAATGGAAAGGTAATCATGTGCAACACGGCCTTCTGTGACCGTTTCCAGCCCAGCGTAACGCCCAATACCGTAGTCGTGATGAACAACAAGGTCACCCTCGGCGATCTCTCCAATTTGAGAGATAAACTGCTCCCCGCGTTTTTTGCGACGCGGTGGCCGGGCAATGCGCTCCCCTAGCAAATCCTGCTCAGAAACGAAGCAGAGCCGGTCCAGAACAAACCCTCGCTCCAACCCTAAAACCAAAAGGCCAACCGTGCCTTTAGGCAGGGACGCAGCAGAAGGCCAGTCTTCATACTCAGCTACCGCAACACCATGCTCTTTTAACAAATGCGCGATACGGTCCCGAGACCCACGGCTCCAAGCTGTGACGTAAGTGCGCCGTCCCTGTTCAGACCAATCTTTAACCTGCTGGCCGAAGGCTTCAAAGACGCCATCACGCGAGCCGTCTTTCGCCCGCGCAAACAACGCCCCCGGACGCCCACCGGCATCAATACCTGTACCAAGATCAGGCTTGGCAAAACTGTTCAGCATCACGGCCGGGGCATGAGCCAGCATCGCATCCCAAGCATGCTGGTTCAGATACAACCTATGCGGCGGCAACGCCCGATAAGGAGTTTCTCCCTCCCTCACAGGGACACGGCGGGCTTCATAATGATCCGTGATCATTTCTAACCGCGCCCGTAATACATCCGGCGTCTGTGCTTCAAAACTGACCGCAGCACCCGGCACATAATCTAAAACCGTGGCCATGTGCTGGTCATGTGTATCGTAAAAAAGTGGCAAGTAGTGCTCTAAACCCGGATGACGCCGCCCTTCAGACACGTGAGCGTAAACTACGTCCCCGGCAGCGGAACTACCAAAACTATCTCTCCAGCCCGTACGGAAATGGCTGATATTATCCGGCGTCAGCGCAAATTCAGACACAGGCCGCAGAACAAAACGCTTTAATGTTTGTGTTGAACGCTGGGTCCCAACGTCAAAATTACGAATATTTTCGACTTCGTCACCAAACAAATCCAAGCGTACAGGTTCTGCCGCACCGGAAGGGAACAAATCGAAGATACCGCCGCGCGTCGCAAACTCGCCCGGCTCCATTACCGTATCTGTCCGGTTGTAACCGCTTGCGATCAAAAGCTCGATCAGCAGGCTCTGGTCGAGGCTTTCACCCTCAGCTACGTTGATGGACTGCCCCGCAAAAGCCGCCTTTGGTGGAAGGCGCTGCACCAAAGCATGGATCGTCGTCAGCACAATCCGCCGTGCTTTTGTGGGCTCCAACAGGCGGCACATCGTACCTACCCGCTCCGCCACAATGGCAGGGTTAGGAGAAACACGGTCGTAAGGCAGGCAGTCCCAAGCCGGGAGCTTTAATACCTCCACCTCTGGCATCAACCACGCCAGCATATCGGCCAGAGCCGCCACGGACGCATCATCGCGCGCGACATGCAGCAGCGGCCCTTCATGCTCAGCCAGACGCTGACGCAGCAAAAACGCCACGCTCCCTTCCGGCACACCCCACACAACCGGGCCGAATGCGGCGGCGGTTTCGCGATTCTTGGTTTCGTTTTGTTCCATGCTGGTCCTGTTCTATACCAGCGCCTTACGCCCCTGTCTGCTCTAGAAAGGCTCTAGCACCCCCGTGACATCAGAAGCCCCTACGCCAGAAAGCAGCGCGCTCACTCATGCCATACAAACGCCACTAGAAAGCCTTCCTGGGATTGGGCCACGCCATAGCCAACTTTTGGCAAAAATTGCTACGGGCGGGACAGTACTGGACCTCCTCTTTACCTTACCAGAGCGCATCATCGACAGGGGGGCGCCGCTGACAATTGCAGAGGCTGCCAAACGCGACATAGGCTCTGTTATAACGACCAAAGTTCACGTTTTGTCCCGGCGCAACGCTTCACGCCCAGGCCAACCTACGGTGCTACACACCTCCGATGGAACAGGTACGCTCGACCTCGTATTTTTCCAAAAACACAACATTCCTAAAGATACCCACGATCAAGAATTTATCGTTTCAGGGCGGCTCAGCGTCTTTAACCACCAGCTCACGCTGACACCACCTGATCATTTCGTACCAATAGAGGAGCAATGGCGAATTCCGGTTTTGGAGCCTGTGTGGCCCTTAACGGCCGGACTTTTCCAGGGCACCGTTGCAAAAGCGATGAGAGGCGCCCTCGCCCTTTTGCCCGCTTTACCGGAATGGCATGATGCCAGTTTGGTAAAAAAACGCAGATGGCCTTCCTTTTCAGAGGCCCTCAGAACCGTGCAATCCCCTAAAAAATCACCTGCAGATGACCCTATTGCCTGGGCAGCTTCACTGGAGCGCGCCCGAACACGCCTAGCAGCTGACGAAATCTTGGCCGACCAGCTGTGCTTGGCTCTGGCACGCCACCAAGCTAAAGAACGGCCCGGTCTAAGCCGCCCCGGGACTGGCGTGTTACGCCAGACACTCGAAGAAAACTTTGGTCATAAGCCTACCGACGCACAAAGAACGGCCATACGGGAAATTTCGGAAGATATGGCCGGAACAAGCCCCATGATGCGCCTGCTCCAAGGGGATGTGGGTGCAGGTAAGACCTATGTGGCCATGCACGCCATGCTTCAGGCCGTAGAATCGGGGGCCCAAGCAGCCCTCATGGCCCCCACGGAAATATTAGCACGCCAGCATTACGAAACTATCTCTCGCCTTTGCCCGGCACCATCCGTTTATCTGAGCGGCACAGTACAGGGCAGCGCGAGAAAGCACGCCCTTTCAGCAATTATGAGTGGGGATGCCAAACTCGTCATCGGTACACACGCCCTTTTCCAAAGCAGCGTAAAATTCGCTAATCTCGGACTCGCCGTAATTGACGAGCAGCACCGTTTCGGTGTTGAGCAGCGCATGGCACTGAGCAGCAAAGGCTATGCGACCGACATACTCATCATGACGGCCACTCCTATTCCACGTACCCTACAACTTATGGAGTGGGGCGAAATGAGCGTGAGTAAACTCGACAGCAAACCCAAAGGCCGCCAGCCTATCCGTACGACGCTGCACAGTATGGGGGCCTTCAAAGACATCATTAAAGCCATGCAACGCGCACTGGCTTCAGAAGCGCAGGTTTTCTGGGTTTGCCCTCTGATTGAAAATAGTGAAACCGCGTCAGCCGCAGCAGCCGAAGAACGCTGGGCCATGTTGTGCGAGGTTTTTGGACCAGATGTCATAGGCCTCGCACACGGACGGCAGGACATCGCGGTCCGCCAAGCCGCACTTGATGCTTTTCGCGCAGGCTCAACGCGCCTTCTCGTTGCAACTACAGTCATTGAAGTCGGGGTAGACATCCCTAACGCTTCAATCATGGTGATTGAACATGCAGAGCGTTTCGGCTTGGCTCAGTTGCACCAGCTGCGCGGGCGTGTTGGACGCGGAGCAAAGCAATCATTTTGCCTTTTGTTGCATGATGATGCGCTAGCAGGCAGCGCCCAGCGGCGCCTCAGTCTGATGCGCGACACGACAGACGGTTTTGTCATAGCGGACGAAGACTACAAAATTCGCGGCGGGGGTGACCTCACCGGGCATCGTCAGTCTGGCCTACCGGGATTACGGCTGGCACATGGCCCGCGCGTAGCACCGCTCGCACGCGCTATGCGCCAAGACAGTGAACGTGAAATTTTCCGCAACCCGAGTTTACAAAACGGACGTGGACCTCACTTAAAAACACTCTTAAGCTTATTTAATCGCGATAAACCAGAACGACTTCTGATCTCGGGGTAATGCCCGACAAAAACTAGCCCCATAACCCGCTTTTGCGGGGAAAACTTTTTACTGGATCAAATATTAAGCATGAGTATCAACACACAAAAAGAAGCAGCGCTTATCCAGTCGATACTCAATATTGTCAGCAGGATTGTCGGAACGCATAATTGTGCACTTGTGCGCGCAAGCTGCGATACATTCCCTACCCATATCGTCACCCACAAAGACGCAAACAGCGCTTTTACGCGCCAACTTCAAACCATCTCGTTTGAACAGGACATCCCGCAGTTAAGTACCGATGTTCATGTCCACACACTTTCTGAAACACACTCGATATACCTGATCATTCGCACGGCCGACGGCTCTGCTTTAACGCGTGACATGTCTTCCAGCCTGCAAGAGTTACAAGTCATAGCGGAAACCACACTTCCACCGAGACAAGTGATCCTTTCGAACAGGCCCGACAGTCTTTTAGCCATTACGAAACAGATTGAACTTATTTCCTACCAAAAGCGCAAAAGCCATTTTGGTACTATTCTCTTCGCGGTCGACCAACTCCGGCAAATCAATCAACACTATGGCTGGGATCTTGCCGACAAAGTACTGAACGCCATTGCTAGGCGTGTTCAAAATATTTTGCCCGAAAATAGCGTGCTAGGAAATTTTGGTGGCGGGCAATTCATCGTTGTAACCCCACCCGGAACATCGTCGACCAACACCCAATCGCTTATTAACGCCCTCCAAAGCCTAACCGCAGAGTGTATCGTCCTCAACGACCATAATATCGGCTTTACCTTTTCAATTGGCTGGGGCCTCTACCCACATGACGGCTCGTCCGCAGACGAACTTATTTTGGCAACAACAGCGGCATTAACAAATGCCCAACAGTCGGGGCGTGGGCACATTACACGGTCCAGCCTGCATTACACCGAGCATTATCGTCTTGCTCAAACGCTTGAGAAAGACCTTTCCAGCGCAACGACTGATGAAGCTCTCTTTCTGCGCTGGATGCCAATTATTGACCTGGCTACACAGAAGATTATTGGACAAGAAGCTCTTCTTCGTTGGAATCGTCCACAATTTGGCGAAATATCGCCGACTATCTTCATTCAAAGCGCCGAAAAAAATGGCCTGATAGAACAACTCGACCAATGGGCGCTGCATGAAGCATGCTCCGTTGCAAGCAAATGGGCACATCCCCACCGTGTTTGCGTCAATATTTCTCCAACATGGGTCGGTAACGAGCGCCTGCCCCACATCGTGGAGAAAGTCTTGAACGACACGGGTCTGGCCCCCGAGCGCCTGCAAATTGAACTTTCCGAGCGTATCCCCTTCACACCCGACCACGTAATCTGCCGAGAACTGACACGCCTGCGTGGGTTGGGTGTCCGCATCGCTATTGACGATTTTGGGAGTGGCACATCGTCGCTTGAGCGTCTGCGTACGTATCCAATCGATCAACTCAAGTTAGATCGGGTTTTCGTAGAACGGCTCTACGAAGATGATCGGGCGAATGCCACGATGCGCTGCATTTTAAAAATGGCGCAAATGCTCGGTTTCAGCATTTGCGCTAAGGGCGTCGAGACAGAAAAGCAACTCTCTTTCCTAGACGGCCATGGTTGCCCCGAAGCTCAGGGTTTTCTTTTTGGCCAGCCTGCCCTGCTTTCATAGAAAACCGCCCCCTGACCTCATACCGTCAGGGGCATAAACCGATTAAAACTTTACCGAGAGCTTTACTGAACCATAGTTGAAGAGGCCGCTGCGCTGTGTTTTGAACTGCGCCGTTTGCCAATTCTGGCTGTAAGACATACGCACGCCATGCCACATGACAGCCACGCCAGCGTGGATTTCGCCCACATTCCACATTTTTTCAACGTGAGGTGCATTGGGGCGGAAAGTGCTGCCTTGCAGCGTGGAATCGTAACCTACCGCCTGTCCTTCGACGCCACCATAAAAATACCACGCCAGCGGGCGCGTTGCCCGGAAAGCATCCGTTCCATCAAGCCCCGGACCAATGGTAGAGTTACCAAAGTCGCTGTCCAACCCTTGGCCAATTCGGAACGTGGTCGCCAAATCGGCATAGGTCCGATAGTTACCGGCCGCACCAGACACCGCAGGCAAGATATCAGCGCCAAAGCCATGAACAGAAACAATAGGCAAACGCCAGATGCGCCCACCCTGTATTTGGAAAATAGGCTGATTGGCCAACTGGTGTGACCAACCTTGGTTAGGAGTATCACTAATTAGGTTGTGAAACCCGTTTTGAACCTGACGCCCCAGCCCCGCTGGCCCCATCACACCAAACTGTACGCCCGCCACGGTTCTCGAAAGATCCGTATCGTTGATCAGATTAACCGTGCCCAGCAACAATCCTGCGTAGGGGCGATCCGTACGCGGGGATTCGCCATCTGTGTGGCATGGGGAGTGTAGATGAGTTGCTGTAACCCAATGCTGATTCGCTGTACGCCATCGCCCATTAGGAAGCGGTTTAGATTCGCAACCGGCATGGGAAGATTATCTGTCCCCGACGTCCAGTTAATACGCAAACCTGAAGTGTAGTACTGATCGGAAGTGCCCTTCAGAGTAGAAACAGCATCGTTCTCGCCCTGAAGTGTCCATGTACCGTAAGGGTCCTGTAACGGCGTTGCATATGCCGTCGGAAGGTCAATAAATCCAAGGCTCAAGCCAAAAGCTGCAGCCGACAAGCCAAGAAAACGACGGCTTATTTGTGTCATTGATGTCCCCATTTCGGTCAAATACACCCCATCTAAACATGCCATGAGCAACATAAAGGGCGCGCTATAATTAGGTATCACATGTCCTTAGACGAACGCCTAGTCCACAGGTTATTTTCAGTACAAACTAAAAAAAGTGTTCATCTGGACCACAAGAATGCACTTCGCTATGGCAGACACCAAAAAAATCATGCTAGGGCTATAGGTGAAGACGCAGAAACGCGCGCTTCATTTTTTTGAAATTGACAAGTCCCGGCGGGAAACTCCCCACCGAGGCACCCCTATCTCGGGATTAGACCGTTGAGAAACAACAGAACCGACCGCAGCTTCAATTCCCCTCGCCGCGGCGGGTTTGACGGGGACTTCGGCTCCCAACCGTCCTACAATGACCGTCCTAGCTACAGCGACCGTGGTGGATTTGGTGGTGGTAGCGCCGGTGGTGGCTATGGCGCCCCCCGTCGTGGTGGTGGCAACAGCTTTGTTGCTGCATCAGGCCCGGAAATCAGCTCCAGCGTAAAATGGTTCAACACAGAAAAGGGCTTCGGCTTTGTTGAACTGTCAGACGGCTCAGGCGACATCTTCCTTCATGCTAACGCTCTGAGCAACGCTGGTTACAACAGCGTTAACCCAGGCGCGACAGTCGTCGTCCGCATCGGCCAAGGCCCGAAGGGTCGCCAGGTTGCAGAAGTTGTTTCAGTTGACGAAAGCACAGCTGAAGCACCTCGCCCACGCGCACCAATGGGTGGCGCTGCACCTCGCTTCGGCGCTTCCGCACGCCCAGGCCGCCCTGCACCTGACCTGTCCATGGCAGAAGAAACCCGTGGCATTGTTAAGTGGTACAATGCAACGAAGGGCTTCGGCTTCATTACGCCAGAAAGCGGTGGCAAGGACATCTTCGTTCACGCTTCTGCTCTTGAGCGCTCACAGCTCCAGACGCTGAGCGAAGGCCAGACGATCAACGTTAAGGTTGTTCAAGGCCAAAAGGGTCCAGAAGCAGCTGTTATCGACGCTGACTAATCCCTGAGGTTGGAAGGCCTCGGCCTTCCAACACCAAAAAAAACGCCGCCCTGAAAAGGTGCGGCGTTTTTTTGTAACTAAATTTTGAACAGGGCTTAGTAGTCTCTGCCCTTACTTCGCATGAGGCGCGCCTTATCACGTTGCCAATCACGCTCGGCAATCGCGTGGCGCTTGTCTTCTTTTTTGCGTCCCTGCCCCAAGCCTAGGGTAACCTTGGCAACGCCGCGCGCATTAAAATGAATATCCAAAGGAACGAGAGACGCGCCTGAGCGCGTTATTGCTCCTATGAAATGGCTGATCTGCTTACGATTAAGCAGCAATTTACGCGGTGCGCGCGTATCAAATCGGGACAAGACCCCGCCTTGGTACTCTGGAATGTACGAATTATAGAGCCAAATTTCACCATCACGCTCACCTGCGTAAGCTTCCGTAATGGTGGCTCTACCTAAACGAAGGCTTTTCACCTCTGGGCCTTTTAAAACCAATCCGGCTTCGACAGTCTCGAGAATTGTGTAGTCGAAGCGCCCTTTACGGTTTTGCGCAGCGATACCGTGCGAAATCATACCGCTCTTTTTTTTGGGTGCTGCCATCGTCTCAGTCAATCAGTTCGAGAGAGCGCAAAGCTGCATCAACAATGCGCTTTGTGGATTCTTGCGGCTCAACCAGCGGCAAGCGCAGCGTAGCATTGCACAGGCCTATCCGTGAAAGCGCATATTTTACTGGCCCCGGATTGCTCTCCGTAAACAAAGCATCGTGCAATGGCGTCAAGCGGTCCTGTAAAGCAATCGCGTCAGCTAAGCGCCCTTCATCCCAAGCAGCAAACATTTGCGAGCATAGGTCAGGCACGACGTTGGAGGTCACGCTTATGCAGCCATCCCCGCCTGCAGCCATAAAGGCCAAAGTGGAATTGTCATCGCCAGAGAGTTGATTGAAAGGCTTGCCTACAGCACGCCGCACGGAAATAGGACGCGCCATATTAGCCGTCGCATCTTTTGTACCAACGATATTAGGGTGTTGCGCCAAACGCCCCATCGTCTCAGGGCTAATATCAACGATCGAACGGCCCGGGATACAGTACAGATACAACGGCAACGGCGTAGCATCAGCTACAGTCATGAAATGACGGTAAAGCCCTTCCTGCGTGGGCTTGTTGTAGTAAGGAACCACAACCAACACGCTGTCTGCACCCACAGAATGTGCATGGCGCGCCATATCTACAGCCTCTGAGGTGCTGTTTGAGCCTGCACCCGCCATAACAGGGAAACGACCAGCCACAATCTCTACGCATTGTGCCACCACACGGCGGTGTTCATCATGCGATAATGTTGGGCTCTCTCCCGTCGTCCCAGCAGGAATTACACCAGACGCGCCACCTTTGACTTGGTGCTCTATCAGCCGCGCAAAAGCCGCATAATCAACAGCGCCATCCGCCTGCATTGGCGTAACTAAAGCCGTCAGCGCTCCACGAACCATGCGCGTGCCTACCATTCTCTTGTTCCTGTTCATCCCTGATCAACAATCGTTAAAACGATCGCTGTACTTTCTACACGCGTGCCAAGCTGCGCGGATAAACTCCAAGCAACTTCAAGTCATCGCTCAACTGAGCCAGTTCACTTAGTGCCAAACGCACCGCGTCCTGTTCCGGATGCCCTTCAATATCCATCAAGAACTGCGTTGCTGCAAACGATCCACCCAGCATGTAGCTCTCGAGACGCGTCATATTAACACCGTGGCGTGCAAACCCGCCGAGGGCGGCATACAACGCTCCCGGCTTATTGCCAACCCGCATCAGCAAAGTGGTCAGGGTACCCTCATGCGTGGCGTCTGGCCAGTCAGGTACCTGCGCAACACGATAAAATCGCGTTGTGTTGTGATCTGCGTCTTCAACATTTCGTCGAAGGATTTCAAGGCCGTTTAAATCTCCCGCTAAGGAGGAGGCAACGGCTGCATCCTCTGGCCGCCCCCACTGCGCCACCATTTCAGCGGCACCAGCCGTATCGAATTGCGGAATCCCCTCAATCTTCAAATCCGCAATGAGGTTACGAATTTGGCCCAAAGCGACAGGGTGGGTATGTACAGCACGAACCTGGTCAATCGTAGTGCCCGGGACTACCAACAAACAATGCTCAACGCGGTGAAAATGCTCACCAACAATATGCAACCCGGCTCCAGGCAGAAGCGCATGTATCTCCGGCACACGCCCGGCGAGTGAGTTCTCACACGCCAGCAAAGCCTCATCCGCCTGCCCTTGATGCACAGCCTCAATCGCTGCTGCAAAACTTGGGCAAGGCAACGTTTCCCAATCCGGACGCGCTTGCCTACACGCTAAGTCCGAATACGCACCAGGGCGACCCTGAAAGGCAATTATTGGCATGTGAATGCCTTTCTTACGAAGGCTAAATCTTCAGCGGTATCAACACCGCGTGGGGCTTCAGCTATTTTGACGCAGCCAATGCTTATTCCGTGCTCCAAAGCACGCAACTGCTCAAGACTTTCACGGCGCTCCAACCCCGAAGGCGGCAGGGACACAAAACGCTCTAAAGCGCGTCTTTGCCATGCATAAACACCTATATGATGCCAATGGGCACCTGGACCAAACGGGATCGGCTGACGGGAAAAATAAACACCGCGAGCAACAGGCCCGTCATCAAAAGAACATGCGACTTTTACAATTTGTGAAGCACGCAATTCTTCGTCCAAGTGGATGGGAGCGACCAAGGTACCAATGTCGAAAGCGCCATGCTTGACAGGCACCATGACTGAACGCAGTGCCTCAGGATCCATCGAGGGTAAATCCCCTTGGAAATTGACGACAACATCATGCTCCCCCGCCGGATCAATCTCACGCAGGGCCGCATACACACGATCTGAACCACTCGGTAAAGCAGGATCGGTCAATACAGCCTCAACACCCGAGACGCACTTCACAGCATCGATAATTTCCTGATCTGCAGCCGCGATGACTACGCGCCCCAAACCGGATTCAACCGCCCTCAAGGCGACCTGTTCGATCATGGTACGCCCACCAATTTCAGCAAGGGGCTTGCGCGGAAGGCGTGTGGAGGCAAGTCTAGCAGGGATAACAATAATTGGCTTCATGCTCACTGTGATGCCGCTCACCTGCGGCGGCGTCAATTGGGGGCAGAACCCTTCTCGTTTTTTTTTGATAATGAAGCCATTTTTGCAAGGTATATCGAGCGCATGACCACGCCCCAGACCCAACCCGTCATTACCGAAACAATCATAAATGTTGCGCATGCTTGCGCAGATGCCGCCCGCACTGTCATTCGCCCCTATTTTCGCACCTCTATTCAGGCCGATGCAAAATCAGATGACAGCCCCGTCACCATTGCAGACAAGGCTGCGGAACGGGCTATGCGGGATATTCTGGAGGAACAACTTCCAGATCACGGCATACTAGGCGAAGAAGCAGGGCAAAGTGGCCATGACGGTGACTGGCTGTGGGTTCTTGATCCAATCGACGGAACCCGTGCTTTCCTCACGGGGCGCCCGACATTCGGTATTTTAGTATCCCTGTTTTACAAGGGCCGCCCTGTGCTCGGCTTGATCGACCAACCCATCACCAACGAACGCTGGCTCGGGGTTGAAGGCCAAGTGACAACTTTCACAGCAGCAAATATTCCGGGCAAAGCTGGCACACGCATATGTGCCGAACTCAATAAAGCAGAACTTTCCTGCACATCCCCTGAAATGCTTACCCCAGAACACACTCCACGCTTCAAAAACCTGCAGGCGCAAACTTTACGGACGTCGTGGGGCGGGGATTGCTATTCATATGGCTTGCTCGCCCTTGGGCAGATCGACGTCATAGCGGAATGCACCATGAAACCTTGGGACTGGGGTGCGCTCGTGCCGATTATCCAAGGCGCAGGCGGCCACATATCTGACTGGCAAGGTGCACCTCTTCACCTTGAGAGCGATGGCACCGTCCTCGCCTGCGGTAATCCGGCATTACTGCCACAGTTAATATCTGCCTTATCCCCCAGAAACTAATCAGCACTTTTCGATCCTGCCACAATACGTTAGGCAGGATGCCCCGCCGCCCGGATTAACGCTGATAGGTCGGCACATGATGATAGACGGACCGGAGCAGAGCGATGGATAACCAGCTTTCCCTTGCCAAAGACAAAATCAACATCCTCCTGCTTGAAGGCGTGCACGAAAGCGCAGTCTCATATCTTGCTGCGCAAGGATACGCTCAAGTCACCCGCCTGAAAGGTGCGCTTGAAGGAGACGCCCTCAAAGAAGCTCTGCGCGGCGTGCACATGGTAGGTATTCGCAGCCGCACGCAACTCAGCCGTGATGTCATTGAAAGTGCCGACCGCCTCATGGCTATTGGCTGCTTTTGTATCGGCACGAACCAAGTCGACCTAGACGCAGCGCGTGAAGCAGGCATCCCGGTCTTCAACGCGCCATACAGCAACACGCGCTCCGTTGCGGAACTGGTGATGGGTGAAGTGGTAATGCTGATGCGCCGCATTCCCTCACGCTCCGTTGCCTGCCATGACGGCGGCTGGGAAAAATCTGCCGTAAACTCATGGGAAGTTCGCGGCAAAACACTCGGGATTGTGGGCTACGGCTCCATCGGCTCTCAGCTTTCAGTTTTAGCAGAAGCCTTCGGCATGCGTGTGCTGTATTATGACATCATGCCGTGCTTGCCACACGGCAACGCCATTGCTGTCCCTACTCTTGAAGGGCTTCTTAGCCAGTCCGATGTCGTGACACTGCACGTCCCACAGACACCTGAGACAAACAACCTGATCGGTGAAGCTGAGATCCGGGCGATGAAGCCCAACAGCATCCTGATCAATAACGCACGCGGTAAGGTCGTGGACCTTGATGCCCTTACTGCAGCCCTCAAAGATGGCCACCTGATGGGAGCGGCCATTGACGTCTTCCCTGTCGAGCCAAAAGGCTCTAACGAACGCTTTACCTCCCCTCTACAAGGGTTGGATAACGTGCTCCTGACACCGCATGTCGGCGGCTCAACTATGGAAGCACAAGAACGCATTGGTGTTGAAGTAGCTGTTAAGCTCGCAGACTATTCTGACGTCGGCTCAACCATTGGAGCTGTAAACTTCCCCGGTGTTCAGCTCCCCGAGCGACCACGCGGCACACGCTTCATGCATTTACATGCCAATCGTCCAGGCATTATGCGCCAGATCAACGAGTTGTTCGCAGCAGAAAACACCAATGTAACCGCGCAATATCTCCAAACAGATGGGGAGCTGGGTTACGTCGTTGTTGAGGCTGAATCCGCAAGCCATGAGCAGGATCACCGTTTGCTTGATGGCCTGCGCGCACTCGATGGCACATTACGTGCCCGCCTAATCTACCAGCGTTAACTCTTTCCTCATAATGGCTAGGTCACACTAGCCATTATGAGCGCCCCTTTACCCGCACCTGCACTAGCACGCGTCCAGAGCTTTACCTTCAGCGGCATTCATGCCGTGCCCGTTACTGTCGAAGTACAGATTTCGAGCGGCCTCCCTGCTTTTTTATTTGTCGGCCTCGCAGACAAAGCTGTCGGGGAGGCGCGAGAGCGCGTCAAAGCAGCCCTGAGCGCCATGGGCCTTTCTCTCCCGCCAAAACGCATTCTGGTTAACCTTACCCCAGCCAATCTGCTAAAGGAGGGCGCGCATTTTGATGTCCCTATTGCGGTCGGTCTCCTGATTGCAATGGGCCTGCTCGACGCAGAAGCCCTATCGGAATATGCCGCCGTTGGAGAGTTGTCGCTCGACGGCCGCCTGAACGCCGTTCAAAGCATACTCTCCGCCTCCCTTGGTGCTGCTGAGCACGAAATAGGCCTTATCTGCCCAGCGTCCCAAGCATCTGAGGCTCGATGGGGCAACTCCTCGCACGATATTCTAGCCCCACAAACACTGGCCGCCCTCATCGCTCATTTCCGCGGAGAGCAGGTCTTACCAACAACACTTCCGACTGAACAACACGTTATAGATTACGGAGCAGATCTCGCATTTGTGAAAGGTATGCCCCTAGGGCGGCGTGCGCTCGAAATCGCCGCTGCGGGTGGGCATTCCATCTTATTGAGCGGACCTCCAGGCACAGGAAAATCTATGCTTGCAGCATGTCTTCCAAGCATTTTACCCCACCTTACTCCCGAAGAAACACTCGAAACCAGCCGCATTTACAGCGCCTCGGGAATGCTAGAAGGCGGACAACTGATTGTTCGTCCTCCCTACAGAGCCCCGCATCACAGCGCCAGCCTCGCGGCTTTAATCGGCGGAGGGGCAAAAGCGCGACCGGGCGAGGTAAGTCTTTCTCATCACGGAGTACTGTTTTTGGACGAACTCCCCGAGTTTGCCCGCAACAGCCTTGAAGCTTTGCGTCAACCGCTCGAGACCGGCAGCGTTACGATTTCACGCGCTGCCCACCACGCGACCTATCCGGCGCGCTTTCAACTCATTGCCGCCATGAACCCGTGCCGCTGCGGCTATATGGGCGATCCCAGACAAAGCTGCCGCAAAGCGCCACGTTGCGGCGATGAATACACAAACCGCATTTCCGGCCCCATGATGGACCGTATCGATTTGTTTGTCACAATCGACCCGCTTCCCCCTGCTGTAATGAGCCGCCTGCCTGACGGCGAGTCCAGCGCCGCTGTTCGTCCGCGCGTGCAAGCAGCGCGCAAACGCCAAACCATGCGCCAGAAAGATACGAACGCCCACAGCAACCCGGACAGTTTCTTTATCGATGACGACGCCCGGTCAGTTATCGAACACGCCGCGGAACGTTTAAGTCTCTCCAATCGCGGCATGACGCGCCTTATGCGCGTGAGCAGAACCATCGCAGATTTAGAAGGCACGAAGGAAGTGCAGCGGCACCACGTGACGGAAGCTCTCAGCTTCCGTCGACGGTAAAATACGCCTAAACTTTAGGGTAGTTTAAACTATCCAATCCTCGCGCAAGGTCGATTTTCAAATCTTCCAAGCTTTCCAAGCCAACATGGACCCTAAATGTCGGGGCAACCGGCCCATTTTCTGCCGAACGCCGGACATGACCAGTGGTGGGCAAAACGAGACTTTCGTACCCCCCCAAGACGCACCAATGCCAAAGAAGCGTAGCTCGTCCAACATGCTCTCAACGGCAGACATTTTAATCTCAGGATGCAATTCCACCCCGAACAAACCGTTAGCCCCTTGAAAATCCCGTTTCCAGAAGCTGTGTCCCGGACAATCTTCAAATGCCGGATGTAAAACCCGCGCAACTTCAGGCCGCGTTTTCAACCATGCCGCAAGCGCGTAAGCATTTTGGCTTTGATGCACCATTCGGACACCAATCGTGCGCAGCCCGCGAAGTACTAACCAGCAATCATCCGGGCTGGCGCACTGCCCCAGCTGAATGGACGCATCGCGCAAAACCTTCCAATGAGCAGCATCGTTGACAGTTATCGAACCCATAATAACGTCAGCATGGCCACTAGGATATTTTGACAGCGCCTGAATTGAGACATCCACACCATGTTCGAAGGGTTGAAAAATACCAAAACCCCATGTGTTATCCAAAAAGCATAACGCGCCAACCTGCTTGGCCACATCCGACAGCATCGGGACATCTTGCACTTCAAATGTGTGACTGCCGGGGCTTTCCACAAAGATAATGCGCGTATTTGTCTGCACCTGCGCTTCAACGTCTTCCCGCGATGCCATCGGTGCGTAATAGGTGGTTTCTACCCCCATGCGGCGCAGCATGGTTTCTGCAAAGCGTCGCGTCGGTCCGTAAACCGAATCCGGTAAAAGCAGATGATCTCCCTGCTTTAGAAAACCCAAAAGGGCCGTCGTGCATGCACTCAAACCGGAATTCACAATTTGCGTGTGGCTTCCCCCCTCAAGCACAGCGATAAATTTTTCTAACTCATGCTGCGTTGGATTCCCCATCGCCCCATACACCGTTTTATGAGCATGGCTACGCCCATCCTGACGGTTCATGGCCTCAATGCTCGGAAACAACACCGTAGACCCGCGCTCTACGGGCAAGTTTACTAATGTTCCCCCGTCTTCAGCTTCAGCTCGGCCACCTTGCACAAGGGTCGTAGCCATTCTGTGCCAGCCTGCTGTGAGGTGCTTATCCGTTACGTCATTCATCATTCTGCGTCTTTCTCAACAGGCAAATCTGCGACACTGCCCCACTCTGCCCATGACCCATCGTACAATGCGACTTCTTCAATTCCGATAAGGCGTGCCGCCAATACCAGAGTGGCTGCTGTCAAACCTGATCCGCAACTGGCGATAATTGCTTTGTCTTGCGCGGGAGCTAAAAGCTCTTTCAAACGTTCAACTTCTACAAAACAACCAGAAGAATCATACAGATATTGCCACTCGATATTAATAGCTCCCGGCATATGTCCCGCACGAACCCCCGGCCTTGGCTCGGGTTGAGCCCCACGGAAACGCCCAGAAGCCCGAACGTCGACAACAGCAGTACACTCAGGTGAACTCAAAGCCGACAGCACATCCCCGCTCCCAGCAAGAAAACGATAGGACGGACATGTCTGGTAGTGTTTTGCATCAGTCGCATCAGTTCCCGGTTCAGGCACCCCGCCTTCGGCGCGCCACAACTCGAGCCCACCGTCCAAAACATAGACAGGCCCTTGATGGCCAAAGAGTTGCGTCAGCCACCAGCCACGCGCCGCCCCGACAGAACCAGAGCGATCGTAAAATACTAATGGCGTATTGTTCTCTAAGCCGAGTGCACCCATCAACGCGGCGAAACGCGCCGCACCGGGTATGGTATGCGGCAGTGGACTGTTCGGATCAGAAAACAGATCAATATCGAAGCGCCGCGCACCGGGCAAAGCAGATTTCCGAAACTCTGCATCGAAGTCACCCTTCTGCCCCGGCAGTAAAATGCTTGCATCGAGAGGCACATAATCGTCGGGTAATTCACTCGGCTGAATCACAATGCGGTGCGGCATGAGACAAATCTTTCATCTTCACAAAACACCGTATCTGACCTGCATAATAACCTCAGGGTCAAGGGATGCGCTAAATGCCAGAGCGTGCCAGAATAGACTTTCTGTAAAGCCGCTTCAATTTTTCTACCTCACCGCACAAGGCTAGAGACCCGCATGAAAACAGAACGGATCATTCTCGCCTGCGTCATTGTTGGCATCGCCTATGGTTGCGGAATTATTCTATGGCCTTTTTTATCAGCAATTCTTTGGGCTGCCATTCTGACTTTTACGACATGGCCGGTTTATAGACGGCTCTGCCTTTATATTCGTCCTCTTCTAGCTTCAATTTTTATGATGGTTATTAGCGCCGTCGCAATTATCATACCTCTCACAATCCTCACCTCAGCCGGACTAAGCGACTTACCCTCCCTTTTGGCTGGCTTAGATCATTTTCTTCGTCACACGGCCTCTTCCAGCCCTCCACCAAGCTGGATGACACGCACACCGGTCATCGGCCCGCGCCTGACTGAACTGTGGACCCGACTGAGTCACGATGTCGGTGCGTTAACAGAAATCCTACGCCCCTATTTTGGCCAGATCGCCCATATTACATTAACGATACTCGTCAAACTTACCGGCGGCTTGGTCGAACTGGTCATGGCGCTGTTCATCGCCTTTTTTCTCTGGCTCAGCGGTGATGCACTCGGCCACACAATCACAGCCCTGACGTATCGTATCGCAGGGCCTGTTGCTGCTCCTCACCTTATCAGCATGATAGGCAGAACAGTTCGCGGCACAGTCTATGGCGTTCTCGGTACGGCCATTATCCAAGGTATCTTGACGGGCATTGGCTTTATGCTCAGCGGCGTACCGGCTCCAGTGCTCATGGGCGGTATTGCGGCATTTATTGCGGTCTTTCCGGTTGGTGCACCAATCATCTGGGTACCCGCAGCACTCTGGCTTATGGCTACGCACCACTTTGGCGGTGGGATATTCCTTCTGGCCTGGGGCGTACTCATCATCTCTGGCGCGGACCATCTTATTCGCCCGGCGTTTATCGCGCGTGGCGCACAACTCCCCTATCTTCTTACGGTCATCGGAGTGCTTGGTGGGGTTATTGCCCTTGGTGGACTGGGTATTTTCTTAGGTCCGGTTCTTTTGGCCGTAGGCTACACACTAATCAGCCGCTTTGCTCACCCCTCATCCGCCAACACCGCGCGACTAGCCTTCACTCCAGACAAAAAAACGGACACGTCTTTATGAGCATTCCGGCAAACCCACTCCTGACCGGCGATGTCATCAAAATTATCAGCTGGAATTTGTTGCACACAAACGGAGCTACACTCACAGACGTACTAACATTAATCCGATCCGAAGACCCAGACATCGTCACGTTCCAGGAAGCACGCCCCGAGCTGGATATGATCCAAGACGAACTGGGCGGGGAATATCATCGTACCCCTTTGCCTGGGCGCACTCATGGGACGGCATATTGGAGCCGCCTGCCAAGCCACCAAAAGCCAACTCTGTGCCAGCTGCCACGCGGTGTAATTGTTAAAAGAAACGCACAAATAATTGATTTTAAAAATTTTTCAGTCGCAAATGTTCATCTTTCGCACGGGCAGTTGCTCAATCGGCGGCAGCTAAAAACAACAGCCGACAGCCTACCAAAACATGCCCTGATTATCGGTGACTTCAACATCGTCGGCCCAGTATTTCTTCCCGGCTTTCAAGATATTGGCCCGCGTGAGCGCACCCACCACATGCTCAACAGGCTCCCCTTGCGCCTTGACCGCTGTCTCGCAAAAGGCTTTTCTCGCATGGAAGCAAAAGCCCTGCCGCGGTTTGGCTCAGATCATCGCCCTATATGCCTCACTCTGCGGCTACACTCATCTTAGCCCTACAGATACGGCATCAATAACCTTAAAGCCGAGTTCCGCAACTGTGCCCATAAAGGGCGCCGGTCCAGATCGTGGTGCGTCAACCTCCGCCGGGTACGGCTGTCAATAAACGCAGCCAAGTCTTGCGCAACGGCCGTGTCATATACTTCAAGATTGATTTCAAAGTTCAGCCTCAAAGACCGTACGTCCAAATTCGTACTTCCCACAAAACTCCATTCGTCGTCCACAACCATAAGTTTTGAATGGTTAAACGGTGGAGCAGCCATCCATATTCTACAGCCCGCATCTAAAAACGGACGCATACTTGCATCACGCGCGTAGTCAATTAAGACATGGTTACTACTGCTTGGGACCACGACATCCACATGGACACCCCGCAGTGCCGCGAGCGTCAGAACGGTTGAAAACCGATCATCAGGCACAAAATACGGCGTCATCAATCGCACGCTGTGCCGAGCCAGCGTGATAGCCTGTAGCATGCCATACTCGATCTTTTCCAAGTCAGCATCCGGGCCCGACGTGACAACTCGCATCGGCATATCGCCCTGAGGCGTTAACTGCGGGAAGAATATTGCTCCATGCAGTTCTTCGCCTGTGGTAAATGACCAGTCCCGTGCAAAGGCCTCCGCCAACTGGCGTACGACAGGCCCCTGAACCGCAAAATGCGTATCAGCTACTGGTGATTTTACCTTTGATTTTAAAAGATTTTCTGCGCCAATATTCAAACCACCCATAAAGCCATACCGCCCATCGACGATAAGAATTTTACGGTGGTTTCTAAGGTTAATAAAAGGCATTCTCCATGGCCAAACAGAATGCATAAACCGCCGACACGGAATGCCAGCCCGGCGCAGGGCACGTTTTACACCGCACCTGAAATAACCGCTTCCGATCCCGTCTACCAAAACCCGAATACTAACGCCCCGCGCTTTAGCCCTGACAAGCTCAGCGACGAAGTCCTGCCCAACACGGTCGTTTCGGAAAATATAGGAACACAAAACAACGGAGCTTTGGGCGTGCCTAATAGCCTCCAGCATAACCGGATAGGCGTAATCTCCATCATGCAGAACCTGCAAACTATTCCCGCGCATGAGGGGCCGCTCTGTCAGACGCCCAAGCATTCTAGCCAAATGCGCCATATTTCCCTGTGCGGCATGGCGATACTGCCCGAGCGTTTCGCGTCCGCTCCAAGCATGCTCATCCACTAATTTCCGTGCCCTACGCTGCACGCGGTTAATACCAAACATAAGATATAAAACCGTACCGATGACCGGTGCTATCCAGCAAACACCAATCCAACCCGTGCAAGCCGCTGTATCTTGTTTCCGCCGCAAAGCGTGCACCGTTACCGCAATGGGTAGCACCCAACGCAGAACGCTATAGGCATGGCTCAACCACTCGCGAACAGTAGTCCAGTGGTTCATTTAAGCTCCATCTGTTTAGCCCAAGATACACAGCAAGAAACTGCAATTTAATTGAGCAAGAATGAGAATGCACTTGGCCTTATATTACGCTAACATGACACATCATCGGCAAAAGGACAGAAGATACGTGCAGCACAGGCCGCAGCTCTTTTATACCACGGACCCTGCGCCTTGCCCGTACCTTCCCGGTCGCCTTGAGCGCAAATTGATCACAGCCCTCGGCGGTCCTGACGCAGACTTGCTTCATGACAGGCTCGCTTTAGCCGGCTTCCGACGCAGTCACTCAATGGCCTACACACCAGCCTGCGCTAATTGCCGGGCCTGTATGTCTCTGCGCATACCAGTTAAGCACTTTCAACCGAACCGCACGCAACAAAAACTCTTCCGCCGACACTCCGATATCTCTGTCACACTTCACCCTCCCATCCCAACGGAAGAACAGTTCAACTTGTTCCAAATATATCAGACCGCCCGCCACGCTGATGGTGAAATGGTCAGTATGTCTTGGGATGATTATTCCGCGATGATTGCACATACACCCATACCAACCTACGTCGTGGAGTTTCGAACCACCTATGACGAGCTTGTCTGCGTCAGCCTCATTGATGCGTTATCTGATGGCTTGTCCGCTGTGTACACATTTTACAACCCCACCTCGAAAGCGGATTCATGGGGCACGTATTCAATATTATGGCTGATACATTACGCCAAACTTATAAAGCTGCCTCAACTGTACCTTGGCTATTACGTGCCGGGCAGCCCAAAAATGGCTTATAAAGCACGCTTTGAGCCCGCAGAGGTGTTTCATAACGGGCATTGGGGGCCTTTGCCTCCAGTGCCCTAACCCTCAGCCTTTTCGCAACATCCATTGAGGGGCAGCCTTGCCTAAAGCTCCTCTCCTAGCTTCCCATACAGAAAGGTCAGATGCGCTTCGTGCGCGCTGGCCCTCCTGCCAGACCAAGCCGTCTGCCATGGTGAAAATTCTGATATCGCGAAGCGTAAATTCACCCAATTTTTGAAGCGCCACACCAGCGCCGCGCGTCATTTCAGGCAATTGATCCATCGGGAAAATTAAAGCCCGCTTATTATCGCCTAGTGTCAGAACATGAGTGCCCACGGCATCCAAACACGCAAAAACTGTCTCACCGGGTTTTATATTAAAGACCTGCTTTCCAGTGCGCTTCTCTGCGACCATCGTCGCATCAGCAACGACCATTCCACGCCCTTGAGCAGAAGCAATAACCCGGCGCCCATCTTCCCTGACCATGAAAAGAGCGATGGTTTTATCTTCCTGAGGGATATCAACCAATGTGCGTACAGGCTGACCAAAACCACGACCTCGCGGCAAATCAGCCGCTTTAAGGGTAAAAGCCTTGCCTCCTGAAGCAACAAGACAAAGGCGATCCGTTGTCTGGCATTCAACGCTCAGCCCCGCATCGTCGCCCTCCTTGAAGCGATGACCCGCAGGGTCAAGATTATGCCCCTTCATCGCACGTATCCAACCTTCACGAGACAGCAAAACTGTTAACGGTTCACGATCGACCTCAAGCGCCACCGAAAGATCAATGACCTCAGGGGGTTCAGAAATAGTAGTCCGCCTGTCACCCAGCGGGCCAGCGCCAAACTTTTTGATAGTCGCATCCAAATCGCGGCCAATACGTGTCCAACGTCGCTTTTCCGAACCGAGCAGCGTTTCGAGTGAGCGTCGTTCATCGTCCAACTTGTCTCGCTCGCGGCGGATTTCCATTTCCTCCAAGCGGCGCAACGAACGCAGGCGCATGTTTAACACTGCTTCTGCCTGAATATCCGTCAGGCTAAATGTTGCCATCAAAGACGATTTTGGCTCATCCTCCTCCCGGATTATCCGAATAACTTCATCCAGATTAAGGTATACGGCCAAAAATCCCTCAAGGATTTCCAAACGGCGCATAACTGCTGCAAGACGGTGATTTGACCTGCGCACAAGAACTTCATGCACATGGTCCAACCACGCGCGCAGAACCTGCTTGAGAGATAAAACAGCCGGAACCCGATCACCACCCAAAACATTCATGTTGAGGCTAAAGCGATTTTCCAGCGCCGTGTTACGAAACAGCGTCTCCATAAGAATATCAGGATCGACTGTCTTGTTCTTTGGCTCCAGAACAAGCCGAATATCCGTCGTGCTCTCGTCCCTAACATCCCCGAGCAAGGGTAATTTGCGTTGGTCCATTTGCTCGGCGATCTGTTCGATCAAGCGCGATTTTTGGACCTGATATGGAATCTCCGTGACAACTATTGTCCAAGTCCCGAAGCGCCCTTGCTCCACGGACCAACGCGCACGCGTGCGAAAACTTCCCCGGCCTGTTTCATAGGCCCTGACAATAGCGTCCTGATCTTCTACCAAAATCCCCCCCGTGGGGAAGTCCGGCCCAGGCATCAAGGCAACCAGTTCTGCTATTTCTGCATCTGGCTTTTCGATAAGATATTTCGCTGCTTGGCAAACCTCAGCTGCATTATGCGGTGGAATGCTTGTTGCCATGCCCACAGCAATGCCCGCTGCACCATTTGCTAGCAAATTTGGGAAAGTGCCCGGCAGGACAATGGGTTCATGGTCTTCGTTATCATAAGTGGCCCTGAAATCGACCGCGTCATCCGCCAAACCGTCGAGAAGCGTCCAAGCAACCTCTGTCAGGCGGCTCTCGGTATACCGCATTGCCGCAGCGCCATCGCCGTCAACAGAACCAAAATTTCCCTGCCCCTCCACCAGTGGATAACGTACAGCAAAATCCTGCGCGAGGCGAACAAGCGCATCATAAACCGACGCATCACCATGCGGATGGAATTTACCGATAACGTCACCCACGACACGGGCGCATTTTTTGAAGCCAGATGATGGATCGAGGCGCAGCTGCTGCATTGCATACAACAAGCGCCGGTGCACCGGCTTCAAACCATCACGAACATCAGGCAGTGATCGCGACATGATCGTGGACATAGCATAGGCGATGTACCGCTCGCTCAACGCTTCTGCGAAACGCGTATCTTCAATGTGACCCGCCAGATCCGTGCCCATGTCCACTCCTTAGTCTTCTGTGCAGGACTTAGACATTGCGCCCCCCTCCTGTCCAGCGCTTCACATCATTCCCGGACAGAACACAGCCAAAAATAGGGGTCATTCACTCTGCGGCCGCCACAAACGGAAAATTTTCAAGTCGTCAGCTGGGCAAGGTACTGCGTATTCTCATCGTGTAGGAAGTTAAAGTCTCCCATTATCTCAATAGCGATCAGTAAGGGCCTTTTCTTTTTGTTATAATTCTGCAACGGAAGCACAGCCTCTCCCTTTGTTCTGCGTATTTCTGGGTCGACAATCTCTGCCCACCCCTCCAAAGATTTGTTTTTTAAATGAACATTATAGTCTTGCCTGACACGGTTACAAAAAACGATAATTTTTCCGATCGATATACTTGCGCAGGACATTATTTCTTCTGGAAAAACTTGTGCTGTTGGAACAATTTTTACGGATTGAGCCGCTTCTGGAACCATAAAGAAGATAAAATTCCCATCTGTCCGAAGCGAACGGATTTCCAATCCAGCATCTGTAACAAGACGAACATTCAAATTACCATTTTGTGGAGAAATAGAAGTACTTTCAATACGTTGCGCAACCCCTTTAGGTGGCTCTAAACGATGTAGCAACGATTTGATTGAAGAAATTCCTAAATTATCATTTCCTACTTTTTCTATTTTGTGACTTGTTATATCCAACGAAGGCTTCATATTTGCTTTGTATTCGATTGACGGCACAGCATCGTATTTAACATTTACCAAACTGTATACAGAATTATATTTACTACTACTATTTTTTATTCTATCATCAAAATAGCTCATGACTATCTGCCCATGTAAGTATACCACCTATCGTGGTAACGTCATTAGCAGCTTATTGTTTCGTGCCATTTTAAATATACATTCATTTTTTACTATAAATATTAACTAAAGTATTTTTCAAATTAACTCTAAAAAATGGAATATCTTTATTTATTCCTCCGAATACCCATTTTGACAAAAAAAACTCATTCAAATTTAGCCCATTTATCCAATCTTCATCACAGCCATCATTATCGAAATCTACAAATAATTGTGGAAGTGTTAATAACCTACTAGCCCAATCACCGGCTCCTTCACTTGATACCGCCCTTCCCGTTTTAGGCGATACATACCTCAAGTTTTGAGCCTCCCCCGTTACAGCACAAAAACGCAAATCCATGCCGTATCCTACGGCGCGGAGTAAATCTGCCTCCCACCGTAAGTAAGCAGCCATTGGCGGAGGATCAGGAGCAATATTGACCAAGGTCAACAAACGTACCAAACCCATAAAAATTTCAGGATACGCCTCGTCGCGAGGGAGCCCTCCATCCGCTACCCCGCAGGCACTACTCAAAATAGCTAGTGCAAGAGGGTATTCCAGACAACGAGCAGCTGTGCTTTGAACCAATTCGCCAGTGATAGACCCTAACTGCCCTGTTAAGCGCGCTTTCCATTGAACCAGAAGCAAATTACCAACCTGCCACATGGCAATGTTCCGCCGCGCTCCCCCACCTCGAACAATACCGCTAACAACGCCATGCTCTTCCGTAAAAATATGCGCAAGGATACTTCCCTCACCATATGGACGGACAGAGAGCACAATCCCAGCTTCTTGCCACTCCTGCACCCACACCCCCATTACACACAAAAAAAGCCCCTGCATGATAAACATGCAGGGGCCTTAAAAACAAAGACTTAGAGCAATGTGATTAAAAACTTATCACACAGCCCTCAAAGTCTTAGTTTCCAGCAGCAGCAGCCACTTCAGCAGCAAAGTCGCTCTCTTCCTTCTCGATGCCTTCACCGAGTTGGAAACGCTCAAATGCAACCAGCTTAGCGCCAGCCTTTTCTACAACCTTAGCGACACGGCTTTCGCCGTCATGCACCCAAACCTGCTCCAGAAGAACAACTTCTTCGTAGAACTTACGTACACGACCTTCAACCATCTTCTCGATGATTGCTTCTGGCTTGCCAGAGGCACGAGCTTGTTCAACCAGAACAGCGCGCTCACGCTCAAGCGCATCCGGGTCAACGCTGGAAATATCCAGAGAAGCCGGACGGGTCGCAGCAGCGTGCATACCGATCTGGCGGCCGAGCGTCAGCAGTGCTTCGTTTTCTGATTCTGCTTCCAGAGCAGCTAGAACACCGATCTTGCCAATGCCAGGGCGCAGAGCACCGTGAACGTAGCTTGCAACAACACCGCTGGAAACAGTCAGAACCTTCGCACGGCGCAGGGACATGTTTTCACCGATCGTCGCGATCAGGTGGGTCAGTTCGTCTGCAACTGTACGGCCAGATGGAACTGTTGCCGCCTTGATGGCTTCCAGATCGTCACCGACCTTCAGCGCAACATGTGCAACTTGCTCGACCAGCGCCTGGAACGCTTCGTTACGGCCGACGAAGTCCGTTTCAGCGTTTACTTCGACCATAGCTGCGCGGTTCTTTTCAGAAGCAACGCCAACCAGACCTTCAGCAGCTGTACGGCCAGACTTCTTAGCAGCCTGAGAGAGGCCCTTCTTACGAAGCCAATCGATCGCGACTTCCATGTCACCATCGGCTTCTGTCAGAGCCTTTTTGCAATCCATCATGCCTGCGCCAGTGCTCTCGCGCAATTCACGAACCAGGGCTGCGGTGATCTGTGCCATATCTCTCATCCCTCATAAAAATTATGCGGCCGGACGCACTCGCCCGGCCGCATGACTGGTTCAGTCATCGTCTCTTTGCAGAGGCGACATACCGTTTTAGTTTGCGGAAGCCTGCTCGCCTTCGCCAGCTGTCTCAGCGACAACTGTCTCCGTCGGCAGTTCTTCGTCTGCACCAATGTCATGACCAGAAGCAGCCAGTTCAGCGGAGATACCGTCCAGAACAGCAGCAGATACGAGGTCACAGTACAGGGTGATCGCGCGGATAGCGTCGTCGTTACCTGGAACAGGGAACGTTACGCCAGCCGGGTTGGAGTTGCTGTCCAGAACGCCAATGACTGGAATACCAAGCTTGTTAGCTTCTTCAACAGCAAGCTTTTCTTTGTTGGTATCGATCACGAAGATCAGGTCAGGAAGACCACCCATCTCCTTGATGCCGCCCAGCGAACGCTCAAGCTTCTCACGGTCGCGCGTGATGTCGAGCACTTCCTTCTTGGTCAGACCAGCTGTGTCACCGCTCAGCATTTCGTCGATCTGGCGCAGACGCTTGATGGAACCCGTGATGGTCTTCCAGTTCGTCAGCATGCCGCCGAGCCAGCGGTGGTTTACGTAGTACTGACCGCAACGCTGTGCTGCTTCAGCAACGTGTTCAGCTGCTGCGCGCTTCGTGCCAACGAACAGCACGCGGCCACCGTTAGCAACGGTATCACGAACTTGCTTCAGAGCGCGGTCCAGCAGAGGAACTGTCTGCTGAAGGTCAATGATGTGAACTTGGTTACGGACACCGAAAAGGTACGGAGCCATCGCTGGGTTCCAGCGACGTGTGTGGTGACCGAAGTGAACGCCAGCTTCGAGCAGCTGACGCATGGTGAATTCAGGCGCTGCCATGAATCGAATTCCTTGCCTCTGGTTTAGCCTCCGCACGGCGTGGTTCCCTCAGGAACACCAGAAGAACGTTTGGGTAAACGCCCCAGCCATGCGTGCGAATTGTCTCATGCCCCAAACTGGACCATGTGAACGCCAGCGGTATGACGGAATCATACGTGTTTTGCAAGCATGATTCGCGCACTGTCACAGGATTACCATCAAACCTGCTCAGCGCGCTCAACACCCCGTACGGTACGCAAACGCTCTGCCAAGCGTGGTGTAACACGGTAGGCCCCCGGAAGCGCGATTTCTACATCCCGCGTCTCCGCCAATGACGGCAATAACGTGACCTTCCCTCTACCACCTCGCATATCGCTCAAAAGCGCTGATAATGCTGGCAGTGTTCGCTCATCTTGGAGCCATACTCGTATCTCGCCTTGCTCCTCAGCAGCAGCTTGCTCCAAATCGACGACACTTTGAGCCGTTATGCGTAAAGCATCACCATCTAACTTTAGCTCAGCGCTCACCAACACAGCTTGTCCAGCCACCAAAAGCTCACGACATGAGACGAGCGTTTCCGAAAACAACGTAACCTCACACGTCCCCGTACTATCAGAGAGGTTTACCCAGGCCATTTTCTTACCCGTGCGCGTGGGGCGTTCCTTTTTGTCGATGACACAGCCAGCAATTTTGACACGCGTGCTGCCTGCTTTTGCTGCCCCATCAAGTCCACTGGCCGGTGTGACTCCTAAGCGCCGAAGGACAGTTTTATAGGCGTCAAGTGGATGAGCACTCATGTGAAAACCCACAGCCGCCGCCTCAAGGGATAGACGCTCAAAATCCGGCCAAGGCTGCCCCTCTTTAAGCTTTAGTATTTCACGCTCCTGACCTGCGCCTCCAAACAAACCAGCTTGCCCCATTTTTTGCTCTTGGGCTTTTGCTTGAGCCCGGCGCAAAATAATTTCGGCACTCGCAAAGACCGTGTGTCTTTCCTTTAAAAGACTGTCAAAAGCCCCTGCTTTCGCAAGGCTTTCCAATTGTATTTTATTAATGCTAGCCGCATCGGCACGTTCTGCGAAATCGGTCATATCCGCAAATGGCCTCTGCCCACGGGACGCAACCAGCGCCTCCATCGCCGCAGCGCCTACCCGCTTTACGGCAGAGAGGGCGTAGCGAATACCTTGCGTGCCATCTTCGAGTGCTTCAATTGAAAAGTCAGCCATTGAGCGATTGATATCAACCGGTAAGACTTTAATTTTCATCCGGCGCGCCTCTTGGCATAGCGCTGCGAGTTTTTCGGTTTTTTCCCGCGCCAGAGACATACACCCTGCCAAAAATGCTACAGGGTGGTTCGCTTTCATCCAGGCTGTTTGATACGAGACGAGCGCATAAGCTGCCGCGTGGGATTTGTTGAACCCGTAATCTGCAAAGCGCGCCATAAGGTCAAAAACCTCAGTCGCCTTTTCCGGGGTAATGCCTCTCTTAGTGGCCCCTTCCGTAAAGATGGCGCGTTGTTTTTCCATCTCCGAGGCAATTTTCTTACCCATAGCCCGGCGTAGCAAGTCAGCACCGCCAAGACTGTACCCGGCCATGCGCTGCGCAATTTGCATAACCTGTTCCTGATACACCATGATGCCATAGGTCTCGGACAGAATATCGCGGATTTCCTCGTGCGGTGGCTCCCAGGCCTCCCCATGCTTACGACGGCAGTAATCCGGAATATTCGCCATGGGTCCTGGGCGATAAAGCGACACGCCAGCAATCAAATCTTCTAATCGGCTAGCAGCCATTTGCTTAAGCATGTCACGCATGCCAGCACCTTCGAACTGGAACACACCTGCAGCATCGCCTCGGGCCAGCATTTCAAAGGTTTTTTTATCATCCAGCGGGATCCGTGAAAGATCAACCGTGATCCCTTGCTCCTTTAAGAAGTCCACACCCCGCTTGAGAATAGTCAGCGTCGTAAGGCCCAAGAAGTCGAACTTCACAAGACCCGCTTGTTCAACAAATTTCATGTTGAACTGTGTCACAAGCATATCGCTCTTTGGGTCTCGGTAGAGCGGCACCAACTCGACAAGTTCACGATCGCCTATCACTACACCCGCCGCATGGGTCGAAGCATGGCGGTAAAGACCTTCAAGCTGCTGTGCAATTTCGAGCAAACGCCTCAGTGCTTCATCGCTATCGCGCATTTCTTGCAGGCGCGGCTCACCTTCAATTGCTTGTGCCAATGTCACTGGCTTAGCGGGGTTGTTCGGAATCAACTCCGCAACGCGGTTCACCATCCCGTATGGCAGACCCAACACCCGTCCCACGTCACGCACTGCCGCCTTAGCTTGCAGCTTTCCGAATGTAATAATTTGCGCGACACGACTGCCACCATATTCCTCACGGACATAACGAATGACCTCGTCACGCCGGTCCTGACAAAAGTCGATATCAAAGTCAGGCATGGACACACGTTCGGGGTTCAAAAACCGCTCAAACAACAACCCAAAAGGAAGCGGATCAATATCTGTAATCGTCAGCGCATATGCGACCAAAGACCCCGCACCCGACCCACGGCCAGGTCCTACGGGAATATCATGCGCCTTCGCCCACTGAATAAAGTCAGCAACGATCAAAAAATACCCCGGGAACCCCATACCCGCGATAATGTCCAACTCGACCTGCAGCCGATCACGGTATTCGTCTCTTTGCTCATCGCTCAACGACATCGCTTCAAAGCGCGCATCCAGCCCTTCCTGAGCCATAGCGCGCAGTGTTTCGTCCTCTGTCGTTCCTTCACGGACTTTAGAACACACAGGCAAAAGTGGTTTGCGCGTTGTAGCTGCAATTGCGCATTTCTGCGCGATTACCAATGTGTTGTCACAAGCTTCAGGTAAGTCGTGGAATAGCGCACGCATCTGTTCAGGCGTTTTGAACCATGCCTCCGGTGAGACGTGCCAACGGTCCGTCTCAGCCATAGTCCGCCCCTGCGCGATACAGATCAGAGCGTCATGGGCTTCATGCATTTTAGGGTTAGGAAAGAAACACTCATTCGTAGCAACGAGAGGTATGTCCAGCTTGTCGGCCATGGCCACAAGAACATCCTCAATCCCGGCCTCTCCCGGCTCACCGTACCGGTTGAGTTCCACCGCTATATTGTCTGGGAAAAAACCAGCTAACCGCTCTAAGAGCGCTGCTGCTTCATCTCGTTGCTCATCCTCAATCATGCGATTGATAGGCCCGCGTTTTCCTCCGGTCAGAAGAAAAAGGCCATCTGCATGTTGACCTAAAACATCAACCGCAACTGTCGGATCCCCGGGGTCTCCGTTCAAGAAACCATGTGACGATAAAATTTGCAGGTTCGCTAGCCCGACCTCGTTACGCGCTAAAACGACCATAGGCTCGGACGGCGCACCCGGCTTCGTGCTCCGTGGTGGAAGAGATAGCTGACATCCCACAATCGGCTGAACATTCTTGCCCTGAGCCGTCAGGGAAAACTCCAATGCCCCGAACAAATTCCCGCTATCTGTTAAGGCGACTGCGGGCATTTCATGCTGAACAGCTAACCCGACAAGGTCAGGAATACGAATAGCGCCCTGACTCAATGAGTAGGCGGAGTGATTGCGGAGATGGACAAAAGCAGCATGCGACATGCCGCATCTTTAGCATGCCCTTACAAGACGGTGCAGCCGTTTATGCTGTTGGCGAGAGCTCATACGGCACGATCTTTCCGCCACGCAGCGTCACGGTCCGATCCATTCTTGCAGCCAGTTCCGCGTTATGGGTCGCAATCAGAGCTGCTGCCCCCTCCTCCCTGACAATGCGCAACAGCTCAGCAAACACCTGATCAGACGTACCGGAATCAAGATTTCCCGTTGGTTCATCTGCCAAAATAATACGTGGCCGATTCGCTAATGCCCGAGCGATAGCTGCGCGCTGCTGCTCCCCCCCCGACATACGGCCCGGCAAAGAGTCCAGACGGTGCCCAAGACCAAAACGCTCAAGCAAAGAAACAGCCCTTGCCTTGGCATCCCCTCTTGAAACGCCCGCAACGAGTTGCGGCAACATAACATTTTCAAGGGCTGTGAATTCACCAAGCAGATGGTGGAACTGATAAACAAAGCCTATTTCATCTCGACGCATGGCTGTCCGAGCGCTCTCTTTCCGCCCAATAACCTGCCCTGCAATCACAACCTCGCCCTCAGTCGGCGTCTCCAACAGGCCCGCTAAGTGCAAAAGCGTCGATTTACCCGTTCCACTCGGTGCCACCAGCGCGACAATTTCTCCCGAGATCAGAGAAAAATCCGTGCCGGACAAAATTTCGAGCGTCTCGTCACCTGAGCGGAAACGCCGCACAACGTTCTTTAATTCCAAAACGGCATTACTCATGACGCAAAGCCTCAATCGGATCAGTTTTGGCAGCACGCCATGCCGGATAAATTGTTGCCAAAAGCGATAGCACCAAAGACATAACAATTACTTCGAACACCTGTGACCACACCAATTTAGCCGGTAAGCGTTCAAGAAAATACACTTCTGAATTGAACAAATTCGTTCCAGTGAGTGACTGTAATGCCTGACGGATGCGCTCAATGTTCAATGCAAAAGCAATACCGAGAATTGATCCTGCCAGCGTACCGACAACCCCGACGAATGCGCCGCACATCAAGAAAATACGCATGATTGCACCGCGGCTTGCACCTAAAGTCCGCAGAACCGCAATATCGCGTGTCTTGTCCTTAACCATCATGATCAAAGACGAGATGACGTTAAAAGCAGCAACCAAAATAATTAGGGTTAAAATCAGAAACATCACGTTCTGCTCGACCGTCACAGCATCCAGAAAGCCATTGGCGCTCTGTGTCCAATCCAATACCCGCAAGCGAGGGTCATCCAAACGCGTCGCAATTGCCTGTCGTGTAGGTTGAACATGCGTCGGGTCATCCGTCGAAACTTGTATCAACGATACCGCGTCGCCAAGCATCTGAAATTTCTGAGCCGCATCAATGGGAGCTAGAACTACATTTGCGTTGTAGTCATTCCAATTTGCATCAAACACAACCGCAACATGGTACTGTTTTGCCCTAGGCATAGTACCAAACGGCGTAGCCTGCCCATCCGCAGATAACAATGTTAGCGGTGAGCCGACCGTCAAACCTGCACGCTCTGCCAGCGTGACACCGATAGCTACGGCATCATCGCCTTTAAAACTTTCCAAACTGCCAGATATGATGCCGCCGCTTAGCGCTTTCCAATTTTGAAAATCGCTCTGGGCAATACCCTGCAATTGCGCACCCGTAGAGTAGCGTCCCGCTTCAACAAGAACTGTACCCTGCGTCATCGCAATAGCGGACTGAACACCCTTTACCTGACGGATGGCAGCAACATCGTTTTTGTAGTCCGTGATCGGCCGTCCGTAACCATACACAGTGAGGTCACCATGCAGGCCCAGAATACGGCCCATCAAGTCAGCTTTAAACCCGTTCATCACTGACATAACAATGATGAGAGTAGCCACTCCAAGCGCAATCCCGATTAACGAGAAAATGGCAATAATGGACGCAAACCGTTCACCTTTGCGGGCGCGCAAATAGCGCCCCGCAACCATACGCTCGAAGCGGCCAAACATTAGACGATCCCGATACGCTTAAGCGCGTCTTCTACCGTAACCTCGACGCGTTCACCCGTGGCACGGCGCTTCAATTCAACAAGGCCATTTTTTGCACCACGCGGGCCGACAACAACCTGCCAAGGATGCCCCATCAGGTCTGCATCGTTGAACTTCACGCCTGCGCGTTCATCACGGTCATCATACATCAGATTGCTTGAGTCGCGTTCGTAAATCTCAGCGCACAAACGGTCACACGCCTCATCACCCGGGCGTAAATTCAAGATCGCAGCGCGGTACGGTGCAACGGAATCTGGCCAGATAATCCCGCCTTCATCATGAGAGGCTTCAATAATTGCCCCCATCAAACGCGAGACACCAACGCCGTAAGAGCCCATATGTGGCGCTAACTTAGCACCGTCTGGCCCGACGACCTCAACACCCATAGACGCGGTATACTTCGTACCAAAGTAGAAAATATGCCCTACCTCAATACCACGTCCTTCACGGCGGCGCGTTTCAGGCACTTCAGCCCAAGCAGCTTCGTCATGCTTTTCGTCTGTAGCAGCATAATGCCCGGTAACCGTCTGGAAAAACTCTTCCAAGCTGGCATGGTCATCACAATCCACCGGACGGCTCAGCCAGTCCTGCTCTTCCAAAGCAGAATCGAAAAATACACCGCTCTCACCGGTTGGTGCCAGAACCAAGAATTCGTGGCTCAAATCGCCACCAATAGGGCCAGTATCTGCCACCATCGGCACTGCACGAACCCCGAGGCGCTGGAAGATACGCAGATAAGACAGCATCATGCGTCGGTAGCTTGCCACCGCATCTTCGTATGATACGTCAAAAGAATAAGCGTCCTTCATGAGGAACTCACGCCCGCGCATCACGCCAAAACGTGGACGAACCTCATCACGGAACTTCCACTGAATGTGGTAAAGAGCTTTCGGCAAGTCTTTATAAGACTTGATCGCTGCTCCAAAAATATCCGTGATCATTTCCTCGTTGGTCGGCCCGTAGAGCAGGTCCCGGCCATGACGGTCTTGAATACGCAGCATTTCCGGACCGTACGCATCGTAACGGCCAGAACGCTTCCACAATTCTGCAGATTGCAAAGTCGGCATCAGAAGTTCCTGCGCGCCGATTGCATCCTGTTCTTCACGGACAATGTTTTCAATATTGCGCAGTACACGCAGGCCTGCTGGCAGCCACGCATAAATGCCGGAAGAGGTCTGACGAATCAGACCTGCCCGCAACATAAGACGGTGAGACGCAATCTGCGCTTCCGACGGAACTTCCTTCAGCGTAGGCTGAAATGCTTTACTCAAACGCATAACTTAAAAACTCTCTCAAACGCGCAGCAAATGAACGTCAACCAACGGACGCTTCTGCAACTTGCGCCCTAACGCCCGACGCAGAGCTGTGCGCGCGGCATCACGGAACAGTAGATCATCTTCACGCAGTTCATCCGGAATTTCGTCAATCGCATCCGCAAACTCTTCACGAATACGCATGGTTTCCGGGTCATCAACTTCCAGCAAACCTGGAGCACTGATCTTCGGATTACCGATGACATAACCTTCGTCATCAACCGCAAAACTTGCCAGAACAATACCATTGAACAGCATTTTGCGGCGCGCAGCCAACACACCACCAGTCATAGGCAGTAGGCGACCGCCATCCAGAGCCAAACGCCCCGTAGGTGCCGTGTCAACGATGCGCACTTCACCGGGTGACAGGTTTAGGATATCGCCATCTTCGAGCAAAATGGGTTCAGCGCCAGCTTCGCGCGCAAGTGCAGCATGAGCCGTAAGATGGCGCCACTCACCGTGTGTTGGGATGCTGTATTTTGGCTTAACCAGATCATACAATACCCGCACGTCGCCGCCTGTAGCATGGCCAGACGTATGCACTTTTCCGTCACGATCCGTCAGGACGCGCACACCACGGCGGGAAAGATTATCCTGCACGCCCATTACGGCCTGCTCATTGCCCGGAATGACACGCGAGCTATAGATAACCGTGTCGCCCTCACCTAACGAAATATGCGGATGTGTATCGCCAGCAATTCGAGATAGTGCGGAACGCGCTTCACCCTGACTGCCGGTGATAATCATCAGCAGATTATCGTCTTCAATATCCCGCGCATCCTGCTCCGTAAGGAACGGCGGCAAGTCGGTAAAGTAACCACATTCGCGCGCCGCAGTCTCCAAATTACGGAGCGAACGACCTACGATCATTACCTCACGGTTCGAAGCCAAAGCCGCTTTGGCAATGCTTTCTACACGCGCGACGTTACTAGCAAAGCATGTGACAGCAACGCGCCCTGTCAGCCCAGCTATCAACTCTGTCAGACCAACCCGTACATCCGCCTCGGACTCAGAGCGCCCCTCTTTCATGACGTTGGTGCTATCGCCCACCATCGCCAACACGCCCTCTTTCCCGAGGCGTTCAAATGTTTCCAGGTCCGTTTTGGGGCCAACAAGCGGATTTTCGTCCAGCTTCCAGTCCCCGGTGTGCACAATCAAGCCATGAGGTGTGCGTAACGCGATGGCCTGCGCTTCGGCGACGGAGTGGGTCACTGCGATAAATTGCAGGTCGAACGGGCCTACATTAAAACGTGATTCCGGCAGGACGACGTTGATTGGAACCTGATTAAGCAACCCCGCTTCATATAATTTGCGGCGCAACACTGCTCCAGCAAACGGCGTAACATAAACAGGGCACTGTAAATAAGGCCATAGATGCGCAACTGCACCCAAATGGTCTTCATGAGCATGCGTAATAACGAGGCCGCACAGGTTTCTACTGCGTTCAGCAATAAAAGAAGGGTCTGGCATCAAAACTTCTGCTTCAGGCGTATCATTGCCTGAAAACCCGATACCACAATCAATTGCCAACCAGTGTTCACGCCCATCTTGAGCGAGACGATAAAGGTTGAAATTCATGCCAATTTCGCCCGTCCCACCCAAAGGCAGGAAGGACAAGCCGTCAGGCATATCCGTCATCGTAAATCCTTACATTTTTCTTCAAAGAGAGACTATATCCATGGCCAATCACTTTAAGCGCGACCGGAAGAATTTGTGCAGTCGGCAGACACATTGCGGTCTGCCAGGAGACGGAGGCCATCCAAGGTAAGATCCGGGGCCATCACGTCAAAAAGATCTGTGCCTTCAGAAAACAAGGGCGCCAGACCGCCCGTTGCGATCACTTGTGGGCGGTCATCCATTTCGTCTGCTATGCGGCGGACAATTCCCTCGACCAAGCCGACATAACCCCAAAAAAGACCCGAACGCATCGCAATGCTTGTATTTCGGCCAATCACGGCAATAGGCCGTCCGATGCTCATACGAGGCAAGCGCGCTGCGGCGCGATGCAAGGCCTCACTCGATAAATTAACACCCGGAGCAATTGCGCCGCCGCAATATTGGCCTTGCGCATTAATGACATCAAATGTCGTTGCCGTACCAAAATCAACAACAACAGCTGGACCACCAAAAAAATGTTTCGCGGCCAGACCATTTAGCCGTCTGTCAGCTCCAAGCTCATCTGGATTATCAACTAGAACGTCGATTCCCCAGTCCAAGCGCGAATGAGCCACCAAGGGCTCGACCTTCAGCCATTTCCGGCAAAAACGTCTTAAGTCGTATAAAGCTGCGGGAACTACGGTTCCGATTATGGCCCGTTCCACTTCAGCTGTGCTCAAACCAACTTGTCCAAGCAAACCATAAAACCAAACTGCGTATTCATCAGCCGTGCGACTATCATTCGCAGAAATACGCCATTGCCCGCGCCATTCATTCCCGTCATGCAACGCAAACACAACGTTAGTATTACCTGAATCAATGACGAGAAGCACTCTATAGTCCGGCCCTTCAGCCCAGCAAGATTTCGCCGGTCACCACCGGAATGGTTTCACCGTTCGAACAAGTCAATAACAACCGCCCCATCTGATCGAGGCCAGAGAATTCGCCCTCAATATAGATTTCACCGCGCCGAACTGCAAGACGATGCCCAACAGGGTGTGCAAGTTTCAACCATTCTGTACGAACAGCGTCAAAACCGCCCTCAATCCACTCGGCGAAGCGTATATCAAGCGCGCCCCCTATTTTGCGCCCTAATTCTTCAACATCCCACACGCCGCCCAAATCAGCCAACGCAGCCAGCTCACGCCCCGGTATCTCAGGCGCAGACGCGACATTAACCCCTATCCCGATAACAACCCAACCGTTCTGGCCCTCCGTCGTGCCACCGGTTTCGATCAGGATACCTGCTAATTTACGTTTATTGAGGAGGAGATCGTTCGGCCACTTCAACTGCAAAGAAGCCGAATTCAGGAAATGACCGCAATGTTCAGTAACCGCATCGTGTACGGCTAATGCTACCAAAAATGGGACAGCCATCAAAAAATCTTGAAAAGCATTTGGACGCAGCAAAAAAGAAATCGCCAGATTTCCGCCCGGATCGACCCATTGCCGGCCTCGCGTTCCACGGCCGCCAGTCTGGCGTAAAGCTTGAACCGCTATTTTATCTTGAGAACTGCTTTCGGCGTAGGATTTACACAAGTCCGATGTAGAGCCTAGCTCTTCATGGACTTCAAATTTCCAACTCATCGCATGGTAACTTTAAGAAAATGGTGGGCGATGACGGGATTGAACCGCCGACCCTCTCGGTGTAAACGAGACGCTCTACCGCTGAGCTAATCGCCCTCAAAGTTTCCATGCCCTGAAGCAGTGAGAGGGTGTTTAGCACCCGGGTTGGGACTTGCCAACCCGGAAACTAAACTTTTTTGAAAAAAATTAGCTTACTGCATCCTTCAGGCCCTTACCGGGCTTGAAACGAACAGAAGTAGACGCAGGAATATCGATCTCTTCGCCCGTACGCGGGTTGCGGCCCTTAGCTGCCTTACGCGTTGCGGTTACAAAGCTACCAAAGCCAACCAGACGTACTTCTTGCTTGTTCGCTAGGGCGTTCTCGATCGTGCCGAATACTGCGTCAACGACTTCGCTCGCCTTTGCTTTGGGAAGCTCAGCGGCATCGGCAACAGCAGCAATCAGTTCTTGCTTGTTAAGGGGCTTCTCCATGGTGTGCCTTTCTGGTGTTGAGCCCCACCATCAAATGCTCAAAGCACCCGACGGTGGAAGCTAAATTGGTTCGTGGCCGCACTATCAAAGCGCTTTCCGGCCGCGTCAACTCTAAGAATAACAGAAGATTGTCAGCGTCAATGCGCAAGCGGCGATGTTGCGCCATTATCCTCTACAATTCTGCCCTCATGAGCATTTTTTTCATCAATCTTGAGAGGTTCAGGCATATGTTGCAAAGCAATTCCGAGAACTTCGCTTACATGTGCCACCGGAATAATCTTCATCGCATGACGAACATTCTCAGGGACCTCGACCAGATCTTTCTCGTTGTCCTTGGGAATGAGAACCGTTTTGATGCCTGCGCGCAACGCAGCAAGAAGTTTTTCCTTCAGCCCCCCAATCTCCAGCACACGCCCTCTGAGCGTAACTTCGCCGGTCATCGCAACATCATGACGAATGGGAATATTCGTCAAAACACTGACCAGAGATGTTACCAGCGCGATACCTGCTGAAGGCCCATCCTTAGGGGTCGCTCCCTCAGGCAAATGAACGTGCAGGTCTCTTTTGGCAAAATCCTCGGTGGAGATACCAAAACTTTCGGCCCGCGAGCGCACGAAAGACAGCGCCGCCGCTATACTCTCCTGCATAACATCGCCAAGCTTGCCCGTATGCTTGATCTGGCCTTTACCCGGCGAGCTGACACTTTCAATGGTCAGAATTTCACCGCCAACCTGCGTCCACGCAAGCCCGGTAACAACGCCAACCATATCCTCTGCTTCAGTTTCACCATGGCGGTAACGACGCACACCAGCGTATTTCTCAAGGTTTTCGGCCGTAATCGCTACGGTCTTAACACCCGTTGAAATAATTTCCTTAACAACCTTACGGGCTAGTTTCGCAATCGCACGCTCAAGGTTACGAACACCCGCCTCACGCGTGTAGGAGCGAATCAATTCGCGGATTGCTTCATCCGTTACAGACCATTCCTCAGCTTTGAGGTTATGCGCCTCAGCTTGCTTATTCAGAAGATGCTTACGAACGATCGCTAGCTTTTCATCCTCTGTGTAACCGGACAGAGAAATAATCTCCATACGGTCCAACAGAGGCTGAGGCATATTGAGGCTATTTGCCGTCGTCACGAACATCACATCGGACAAATCATAATCTACCTCTAGGTAGTGATCTCCAAAAGTGTCGTTCTGTTCAGGGTCCAACACTTCCAACAAAGCCGATGATGGATCGCCGCGCCAGTCTGCACCAAGTTTGTCGATTTCATCCAGCAGGAAAAGAGGGTTCGACGTCTTGGCCTTCTTCATGCCCTGAACGACTTTACCGGGCATTGAGCCGATATAGGTTCTACGGTGGCCGCGGATCTCTGATTCGTCACGCACGCCGCCAAGTGACATGCGGACATATTGCCGACCCGTTGCCTTTGCAATCGAGCGCGCCAAAGAGGTCTTACCAACGCCTGGAGGACCCACGAGACACAAAATTGGTCCCTTGACCTTTTGAGAGCGCGTCTGAACAGCCAAATATTCGAGGATACGCTCTTTTACTTTCTCCAGACCGTAATGCTCTGCTTCAAGCGTTTCTTCGGCACGCTTCAAATCGCGCAAGATTTTGGAGCGCTTCTTCCAGGGGATGCTCAAAAGCCAGTCGAGATAGTTCCGAACGACCGTGCCCTCTGCGGACATCGGGCTCATACCACGCAGCTTTTTAAGCTCGCTTAGAGCCTTCTCCCGCGCTTCCTTGGACAAGCGGGTTTTAGCAATCTTCTCTTCGAGTTCGGCGAGCTCGTCCTTGCCGTCCTCGCCCTCACCCAATTCTTTCTGAATCGCCTTCAACTGCTCATTCAGATAATATTCGCGCTGCGTCTTTTCCATTTGACGCTTTACACGGTTGCGGATGCGTTTCTCGACCTGCAACACGCCAATTTCGGTCTCAATATGCGCGAAAACCTGCTCCAACCGCTGTGCAGCAGATGCTGTCTCTAGGATATCCTGTTTTTCAGCAATTTTGAGATTCAGGTGGCTTGCAATCGTATCTGCCAGCTTCGAGAGGTCATCAATCTGGTTAATCGATACCATCACCTCTGACGGAATTTTCTTATTCAGCTTGATGTATTGCTCGAAATGGGAAACTGCAGAGCGCCCCAACGCCTCCAGCTCACTGCCGGGTGTTGCTTCCGCTTCTTCTTCTGGAAACTCTTCGATTTCAGCTTCGAAGTGGCCATCCACGTCAAAAAGACGCGTGATGCGGACACGACGCTCGCCCTCGACCAGAACTTTTACGGTGCCGTCGGGGAGCTTCAGGAGCTGAAGAATGGTTGAAACCGTGCCGCAGCGATAGATGTCATCTACTGCCGGATCATCCAAAGACACGTCTTTTTGTGCCACTAGCAGGATTTGCTTCTTATCCTGCGACACTGTCTCCAAAGATTTTACAGATTTTTCACGCCCAACAAACAGCGGCACAATCATGTGCGGAAACACAACGATGTTGCGCAGTGGCAGCACAGGCATCACCTGCACTGTCTTTGTGGGCTCAGCCTTTTTATCCGCTGCTTTACGAGCACGGGGCGCGCGCTTCTTTTTCACGCTCTCGGTGGAGACATCCTCAACGGCCTTCGTTGTGCGGCGGCGTTTTGGCTTAGGGGTTGTATCATCAGTCATTCTGTCGATCTCCAATCAGGACGATCTCACGATCACTACCTGCCCGGCAGCGCAATGACCGTGAACTCCCGCGCACTCCTTGGAGTGCGCATACTTACTGCAACTAATGTTGGGCTTCGAAGAGAAGCCCGCAAGGGATTGTCTAAACCAAGCAATCAGGCAGATTGTTCCGCAGGTTCAGATTTTCCTTTTCCGTGAACATAAACTGGGCTCGCTTTCTTCTCCGCGACGTCCTGATTTATGACCACCTCTTCAACGCTCTCAAGGCCCGGAAGATCAAACATTGTCTCCATGAGCATGCTTTCCATAATGGAACGCAACCCACGTGCACCTGTCTTGCGCTCAATAGCCCGGTTAGCGATTGCCTTCAGCGCATCATCTGTGAAGGTCAGCTTAACGCCTTCCATATCAAAAAGACGGCCGTATTGTTTCACGAGTGCATTTTTAGGCTGTGACAGAATTTGCACTAGTGCGTCTTCATCCAGATCATTCAACGCTGCGATAACAGGAAGGCGCCCGATAAATTCAGGAATAAGGCCGAACTTCAGCAAATCTTCAGGTTCTACGCTTTGAAGAATTGCTCCCAAACGACGCTCATCGTCTGAACGTACGTCAGCGCCAAAGCCAATTGCTGACCCCTTGCCGCGAGCAGCAATGATCTTATCCAAACCGGCGAAAGCACCACCACAGATAAAGAGCATATTTGTGGTGTCGACTTGCAGGAATTCCTGCTGCGGATGCTTACGCCCACCTTGAGGCGGCACAGACGCAACCGTACCTTCCATAAGCTTCAGCAGAGCCTGCTGCACGCCCTCACCTGAGACATCGCGCGTGATGGATGGATTTTCAGATTTACGCGAAATTTTGTCGATTTCGTCGATATAAACAATGCCGCGCTGAGCACGCTCGACATTGTAATCCGAAGCCTGCAATAGCTTCAGAATAATATTCTCAACGTCTTCACCGACATAACCAGCCTCTGTCAACGTCGTTGCATCGGCCATTGTAAACGGCACATCCAAAATGCGCGCTAGTGTTTGGGCTAACAGCGTCTTACCAGACCCAGTAGGCCCGATCAGTAGGATGTTGGACTTTGCGATCTCAACGTCATTGTTCTTCTGCGCATGCGCCAAGCGTTTGTAGTGGTTATGCACAGCAACAGAAAGCGCGCGCTTAGCTTCTACTTGCCCGATGACATAATCATCCAGAACCTTGCAAATTTCTTTCGGGGTCGGCACGCCATCACTAGATTTTACCAGGTGAGTTTTGTGCTCTTCACGAATGATATCCATGCACAGTTCAACGCATTCATCGCAGATGAACACGGTTGGCCCTGCAATCAGCTTTCGCACTTCATGCTGAGATTTGCCACAGAACGAGCAATATAACGTATTTTTGGACTCGTCCGACTTGTTGCTCATCTCTGTTCCTCTCTCCGCTTACGCACGCTCAGAAAAGCATCCTACGGACACCAATTACGCGCAAGCCTTTAACTTTAAGCTGAGCTTTTCAGCCTCGGCAAGCCCGAAGCCCAAGCCCTAGAGACACGAAAAGCGGCATAGTGAGATGCCGCTTTTACAATTAATCAGTATAGGCAGCAGTATTTCCGCTGAAAATACCGTGCGTTACGCACCTTCGCTTGCGCTAGGGTGGCGACGTACCACTTCGTCCACCAGTCCAAAAGCCTTGGCTTCGTCAGCAGAAAGATAGCTGTCGCGCTCCAGCTTCTGCTCGATATCCTCAAGCGTCTGGCCTGTATGTTCGCGGTATATTTCGTTCAGACGTTGGCGAATAACAAGTATCTCGCGTGCCTGAATTTCAATATCCGATGCCTGCCCTTGAGCGCCACCAGAAGGCTGGTGCACCATCACACGGGCGTTGGGCAGACAGTAACGACGTCCCTTTTCTCCGCCAGCCAGAAGCAAGGACCCCATCGAGGCAGCCTGCCCGATGCAGACCGTGCTTACAGGGCAACGGATATATTGCATTGTGTCGTAAATCGCGAGACCCGCAGAAACAACGCCGCCCGGGCTGTTGATGTAGAAGGAAATTTCCTTCGTGGGGTTAACGCTCTCGAGATACAAAAGCTGCGCGCTGATGAGCGAGGCAACCTGATCGTAGACCGGCCCGGTCAGGAAAATGATACGTTCCTGAAGAAGGCGGGAGTAGATATCAAACGCCCGTTCGCCGCGTGCGGTCTGCTCGACCACCATAGGCACAAGCGCGTTACCGAAAATCTCAACGGGATCGTGGTTCCCAATGGCCATGCTGTTTCTTCCTCGTTGCCCTCGGGCTATCAGCTTCCTAACATGGCCCCACAACGTTGCGCCGTCAAAGGGCTCGACGCAGGAAAATCACACAAACATGCCATTGGGGCAAAGAATATGCTTCTCCGCCCCAAAAAGACTACTTAATCAAAGGTCAGCAGGTGGAATTTCTGACAATTCTTCAGGTGTAACTTCTTTTTCCGTTACATCTGAAAGTTCGATCAAATAATCAACAACCTTGTTTTCCAAGATTGGGCCACGCAGACCTTCAACCGCTTGCCGGTTCTTTGAGAAGAACTCGAAAACAGCTTTTTCTTGGCCAGGGTAACGCTGAGCTTCTTGCTGCATTGCACCAATCAACTCTTCGCGGCTGACTTGGATTTCCTGCTTACGCCCGATCTCTGCCAGCAACAGCCCCAGCTTTACACGACGTTCTGCGATGCGACGGTAATCGGCGCGAAGGGTTTCTTCGTTCTTACCAGCATCTTCTTCGTCCATGTTGCCTGCCTGACGGTCCTGCTCAACACGTGCCCAGATCTGGCCGAATTCAGCTTCGACCATGCTTTCTGGCGCGTCGAAATCCGTCTTTTCTGCGAGGATATCAAGCAGTTCACGCTTGATGCGCAGACGGGACAACTGAGAGTATTCACCTTCAGCTTGTTCCGTAACGATCTTACGAGCTTGATCGATGCTTTCCAAGCCAACCGTCTTAGCAAGTTCGTCATCAATTGCTGGATCGATCGCCTTTTTCAGCGCGTTCGCTTTGATGTCGAAAGTTGCTTCTTTACCTGCCAGCTCTTCAGCTTGGTAATCTTCAGGGAAGGTCACGGTGATGATTTTCTCTTCACCAACCTTCATACCTTCGATCTGCTCAGCAAAACCTGGGATGAAGCCTTCGCCGCCAATTTCGACGTTGACGTCTTGCGCCGTGCCACCGTCGAATGCTTCGCCGTTAACCTTGCCAACGAAGTCAACGTTAACAACGTCACCAATCACAGCTGCGCGGTCTTCTTCGATCGTTTCGAAGGTTCGGCTACGACGTGCGAGTTCGCCAAGGGCCTTATCGACAACAGAATCGTCAACTTTGGCCGTCAGGCGTGTAAGCTTAAGACCTGACAAGTCTGGAACGGTGATTTCAGGAAGAATTTCGACTTCGACCTTAAATTCCAAGTCGCCTTCGCTGTCTGGTGCGGAAACTAGGTCCACCTTAGGCTGCGTAGCCGGGCGGATGTTCTGCTCCTGCATGACGCGGCCTGTTGCGTCGTTTACAGCTTTTTCCAGCAGTTCAGCATTCACGGAAGCGCCATAACGCTGCTTAACCAATGAAGCAGGAACCTTCCCCGGACGGAAACCTGGCAGACGAATCGTCTTCGCCACTTCTGCCAAACGAGCTTTCCGGTCAGCTTGCAAATCTGCAGACGGGACAACGACGGTGAAGGCGCGCTTAAGTCCTTCGTTAAGCGTAGGCGTAACCTGCATGAGCCAGGCGTTCCTCTCAGGTCGGGGATAATGAGTTACGGAAAAACGGGTTGGTGCGGGCGGAGGGACTTGAACCCCCACAGCTTTCGCCACCAGAACCTAAATCTGGCGTGTCTACCAATTTCACCACGCCCGCGCATACCACCGTTTTTCAAAGGGTTCGTCCTGTCGGGAACCCTGCGATGCGCCGGATTTAGCGCATCTTTATTCTTTTCACAACCGTGCAAAGGGCAGGTTTTTATAATTCTTTGCATTCTGATGTTTTTCTGCCCGTTGCCGCGCCCTTCCAAGCCCCTTTTCCAAAGCTTCAACCACGGGCCAACCGCCATATTCACTTGCAGCAGCTATTCCTGCATCTCCGTGCAACCACACTGCGGCACAACTCGCCTCCCAAGCAGGCATCCCGCCTGCCAGCAAAGCCGATACAATACCAGCCAGGGTATCCCCTGAACCCGCCGTAGCCAAAGCTGGGGACGCATGCTGATTAATTGCAACGCGCCCATCAGGTGCAGCAATAATCGTATCGCTCCCCTTTAAAACGACCACCGCACCAACGCATTGCGCCGCCTGCCGCGCCGCTTCTATCCGCGGCGACTCAGCCAGCGCACCAAATAATCGTCGGAACTCACCCATATGCGGCGTGATCACACTGACACCACGTAGAGCCTCAACAGCCTCCGCGCCCGTCCCCAATGCCCCCGCATCGGCAAGAATTGTTTTGCCAGCACTTATTAATTGAGGAAGATACGCCTCGACCTCTGCATTACTTAGCCCAGGACCACACAACCAAACTTGACGGCGCGAGTCTTTTACAGCCTCACCGATCGGAACGTCGTCCACAATCAGCCCTGGCTCGCTGTGGCGATAAAGCGCCACATCACCACCCAAAATCCTCACTAGCCCAGCCCCACTAGAGCGGGCAGCTTGCGCTGCAATGCGCACAGCGCCGGTCATTTTGTCTGCCCCGCAGATACTCACCACACCGCGACTGTATTTATGATCCCCCCTATCCGCGACTGGGAGCAACCACAGCCCGGGCTCGTTCAGAAAAACCCTTGGCTTCACCTCATTAACGGCGTCGGCTGGCAACCCGATATCGGCGCACACAATTTCACCACAGAGAGCTTTAGCTGGCTCCAAAAAATGTGCCGGCCGCGGCCTAATAAAGCTTATCGTTAGCTCAGCTTTTTTAACGCTCCCCAGTAAGCGTCCCGTTTCTCCGCACACACCACTCGGAACATCTATCGCTACAAGACGGTTCGCCTGCCGCAAGATGTGCGACAGCCCATCAGACAAAGGGCGTGATAACCCTGCCCCAAAAACCGCATCGACAACCAAATCCGCATTAGCGATACGGCCTCCGTCTTCGCTAAATGTTCGCCCCCTCCAACTGCGGGCTATCACCTCAACTAAACTGTCTTTTTTCGGCGCAGCCACCGCCAGAACAACCACCGACCAGCCCCAAACTTCAAGCCAACGCGCCGCCACGTACCCGTCAGCCCCATTGAACCCCGGCCCGCACACCACCACCGTTTTACATGGAGCGTATCGTGCGCGAATCGCGCGCGCTACTGCCCAGCCAGCGCCTTCAACAGCTCGCACATGGCCATCCTCTCCAAACGCACTATCTATGCTCTGGCTGTCGTGAGGCGACAATAAGACAAGGGGATGCAACGTCATGACACCAACCTTTTCAACAAACACACTCAAAGCTTAAAAGCGGAAAGGCTTTTTGCGTTGCCTCTGGCGCTCACTCCCTTCAATCGGTACAACCCCGATTAAAGACAGAGACTGCCCTTCACGGCCGCAGCTAATCAGTGGGAGAATTTATGAGCACCTATATAGTTTGGAGTCTTATACTCGCTGTGCATTTGCTGGGCATTACGTATTGGGTGGGCGGCTCCCTCTACACAGTGCTCGTGATGCGTCGTTCGGTTAGCCTACTTGACCCGACACCGCGCTCGGCAGTCATCCTACAAAGCTATGCTCGCTTTTTCCGAGGATTATGGCACGTCATGGGCACCACGCTCGTGAGTGGCTGGGCGATGATCTTTCACGATGGCGGCTTTGGCGCAGTCCCGCTTCCCATTAATATTATGCAAGGCCTTGCTCTCGTGATGGCCATTGTATTCGTAACAACGGTTCAAGGCCCATTCCGCCGCGCCCGCCGCGCGCTGCGCCCCTCAGCCGAACTTTTTGACACGCTGCGCCTCCGTACGACCATCATGGCAGTATGCGGAATCCTGACAATCATCACAGCCGCTTTTGCAGGCACACACTAAAAAAGCACAGTGTTTCGCTAATCGGCTCAATCGTCATCGTTTCATCACATGACTTTAGCGCATTTACTTGCCAATTCGCTCCAGAGCCGATAACGGAGCACAGTAAGGCTGCATGGGGCAGCCTGACCCTCAAAACCGGTCTCGACCCCTTCGGGTCACCTCCGACAACGAGAATTTCGAGAGTCATTTGAACGCGAAAACGACCTCCGGTCCCTCCAAGCCAAAAACAACCACACCCCGCAAAAGAGGGCGCAAGGCCGTGCAAGATAGCGCTGCAACCTCTGCTCCGGACACACCTCCCTCTCTATCTGATGAGGTTGAGGCCGTAGATGCTCTGGCTGAAGCAGCTCAATCTTCCAGTGTCAAAACTGAGAAAAAAACGCCTGCAAAGCGCGCTACGCGCGCCAAAAAAGTGACTTCAGAAACAGTCGCCACTAACGAGACCACTGATATTTCGTTGCCCATCAGCATCGAAGAGCAAGATGCCACTGTGGACGAAACGCCCGCACCAAAACGCCGTGGCCGTCCCCGCAAGAACGCTGCTGCCACAGAAGTCACAGCCCCAACAGAAAAAGAAGCGAAAACTACCGCAAAACGTGGTCGTCCAGCGCGCAGCAAACCCACGACACCCGCTGCTGAGCAACCTGTTGAACAGAGCACCACACAACCTACTCGCCGTCGTGGCCGCCCTAAAAAAAGCGAAGCTACTGCCTCTGAAGTGTTACCTGCAGAAACCACTATTACTGACGACACTGCAGCAAACAACAATGACGTCCTAGAGCAAGACGTAGTGAGCGCTCCTGTCGTAGCAGCCGCTAATACCACACCTGCGCCCCGTCGCCGTGGGCGCCCTAAAAAAACGCAGCCTGCCAAAGACGATAGCGCTCCAGAGACAGAAGCCCCAACGCCAACCCCCAAAACTCGCGCACGAAAGGCTTCTTCTGCGCAAACAGTCGCTGAAGATACGCTTGTTCAATCTTCAGAACTGTCTGTTCCTGATGTTGCGCCGAGTGTTGAAAACATTGCTGTTGATGCGACTGAGGAAAGCCACGCGGAAGCAAAAATTGAGGAGGCATCCGCAGAGAGCAATCAGCCTCTTTTCTCCTCCCTGCCGTTGAGCGAGCCCATTATGCGGGCAATTCAGGAGCTGGGCTATCAACACCCAACCCCTATTCAAGCTCAAGCCATTCCGCAAATTATCAGTGGCCATGACGTCCTTGGCGTTGCGCAAACTGGCACCGGCAAGACCGCGTCATTTACGCTACCAATGCTGGAAAAACTCTCAGGCTCACGGGCGCGAGCACGCATGCCGCGCTCTTTGATCTTGGAGCCTACACGAGAGCTGGCCCTGCAAGTTGCAGATAATTTTAAACTGTACGGGAAGTACCTTCGCCTCTCTCACGCCCTTCTTATTGGCGGTGAGAGCATGGCGGAACAGCGCGAAGTTCTGAACCGTGGCGTCGATGTTCTAATCGCGACGCCTGGCCGTTTGCTGGACCTTTTTGCACGCGGCGGCTTGCTAATGACACAGACCAGCCTGTTCGTGATTGATGAAGCGGACCGCATGCTCGATATGGGCTTCATCCCGGATATTGAGAAAATCGTGACTCTGCTACCAGCACACAGGCAGACGCTGTTTTTCTCTGCGACAATGGCACCAGAAATTCGCCGCCTAGCTGATGCGTTCCTGCGTAATCCAGTCGAGATTACTGTTTCCCGTCCGTCGTCAGTCGCTTCGACAATTGAAGAAACCTTGATTATCGTTGAGGAAGAAACGAAGCGCCGCGCACTACGCAAAGCTCTTCAAAACCTTAATGTCCAGAACGCTATTGTGTTCTGTAATCGTAAGCGCGACGTCGATATGCTTCAGCGCTACCTGACGAAGCATGGCTTTGCCGCTGGTCACCTCCATGGTGACCTCGCCCAGTCGCTTCGATTCGCAACGCTTGAGCGTTTTAAAGCCGGTGACCTTCAAATTCTGGTCTGTTCTGATGTCGCTGCTCGTGGAATCGACATTGGCGGCTTGTCTCACGTCGTGAATTACGATCTGCCTTTCAATGCTGAAGATTACGTTCACCGAATCGGTCGTACTGGCCGTGCTGGCAAAGAAGGGCATGCCCTCAGCATCGCTTCTCCGAAGGACCGTGAGCTGCTCAACGCGATTGAGACTTTGACAGGCAAGCCAATCGCACCAGTAACGTTCCAGAACATTGAAACCATAGGGTGGGACCACGTCCCAGCTGCTGCGCCCACACCGGCTGAGCCAGAAGCACCTGTTCCTACCGCTGAGGATGAAGAGTCCGCCCAAAACACAGATAACAAGAGACGCAAACGCCGCCGGGGTGGACGCAACAGACGTGGCCGGACGGACGAACCGTCATTTAACGAGTCTGATGTACAGCCCTCCAGTGTCCCCGTCCAAGAAGAGCCGATTAGAGCACGTGGCGTTTCAATAGAACTGGCACCCGCCTTCGAAAACGATGCACCACGCACAGGTTTTGGTGGTGATACCCCAGCTTTCATGCTTATTCCCCGCCGCCGCCGTGGGGCTGCTCCAGTGCAGAACGCAGATCGTAATGCACCAATCCAACATGATGGACGTCATTACGATGATGAATAATGCAATGAGTGGTGTTCTGAACGCTAAAATTGAAGGTCTAGGCACGACAGGCGACGGTGTGTTTTACCACGACGGTAAAACATACTTCCTGCCCAACACCTTACCCGGGGAAACCGTTTCATTCCGTTTTACGGGTGATACACCTGAGTTGATAGACATCCTTGAGGCTTCGAACAGTCGCGTCCAGCCTTCCTGTACAATCATTAACGACTGTGGCGGCTGCGCAGTGCAGCACATGACACTCCCTGCATTACTGTCATGGAAAACCGACCGTATCACACGTCTGCTTAGCAGTGTGTTTTCGGACGTTCCCGAGCCAGCCCATTACCAAACACCCCCACGTACACGGCGCAGAATGGACCTTGCTGTTCAGCGCATACCCGGTGGTGTGCATATAGGCCTGCATGCCCGCAACGGTGACCCCGTGGATATGATTGCGTGCGACGTTCTGGCCCCTGAGCTTTTTGAACTTCTAACGCCCCTACGCGATGTTTTGGCTGGTTTGGGAGCCCTAACAGGACGTGCCGATCTCCAAATAAACCTGCTGGATACCGGGCCTGACCTTACCCTATCAACGCCAACAGCCCTGTCCTCAGCCGACCGTGCGAAACTAGCAGCCTTCGCGCGTGAGCATAATATCCGCCGCATTGCTTGGACGCCGATCGGCAAGCGCGAAATCGAAACTGTTGCGCAGTCCCGCGCTCCCACGATTCGCTTTGGCTCCGCCGATGTAACGCCACCTCCCGCTGCTTTTTTACAAGCATCGAGAGAGGCCGAGCGCGTGATCCAAGATGCCGTCCTTGCGGGCTTACCTGCACTCAACAAAAAAGATATTATTGTTGAGCTTTACGCAGGCTGCGGTACGCTCACCTTACCAATGTCCGATAATGGTCGGGTTATCGCGTATGAAGGTGATGTCTCTGCAGCGGCAAGTCTGCGGACGGCCTCAGGCGGACGCCGCATTGACGCCCACACGCGCGACCTTGTTCGCCAGCCATTACTACCGCCAGACCTTAAAACAGCACGAGTTGTTGTCCTAGACCCGCCATACACTGGCGCTGGCCCTCAAATCGAGCCACTCGCACGTTCAACTGTTAAAGATCTTGTCTATGTTAGCTGCAATCCAGCTGCGCTCAAGAAAGATCTGCAAACGCTTCACAAAGCTGGTTTTGAACTGATCAGCAGCACTGTAGTGGACCAGTTCCTTTGGTCCACTGAAGTTGAGACAGTCGTCGTGCTCTCACGGGATCCCAAAAGGATCAAACGTGAAAGCTCTCGCCGCAGCCGCAGCGCCCCTTCTCATTCGGATTCTTAAACGTAAACCCTGATTCGAGGTCTTTGACCTCGTAATCCATCACACTTCCGATCAGGAACAATGTGGCCTTGCGATCTACAAGCAAGGTCACACCCTGGTCATCAACGCGTTCATCCGTTGGGGCCGCCTCCGCTACAAACTCCATCTCATAAGACAAGCCAGAGCACCCTCGCGTGCCAACGCGCACGCGCAGTAGCTCGCCTTTATGAGCCCCTTGATACAGAGCTTGAAGCCGCGTCGCAGCGCGCTCAGTTAAGCTCATCATTGCGGGCAATTGGCGGGAAACTGTTGCAGACATGCCAGTAAACTTCCGAATTTTAGAACATGTTAAGCGCAAGACGCGCATCATCACTCATGCGGCTAATATCCCACGGCGGGTCCCATACAATCTCCACCGTGACATCGGTCGCTTCAGGCACGTGTGTAATAGCCTCACGCACCATTTCAGGCAGTTCTTGGGCGCTGGGGCAGTTTGGAGCCGTGAGCGTCATTTCGACATGAACTCGACCGTCGTCATGTAAATCTATCGCGTAGATTAAGCCAAGCTCATAGATATTCACCGGTATTTCCGGGTCATACACAGTAGCGATAGCCGCGATGACAGCATCTTGGTCTGGCGCCACACCGCTCTGCGTTGCTGGAAAATCAGCAGTTTCTTGAGGTTGATCGCTCATATTTCTCTCAACTCAACATCATATGTGCGCGCTCTAGGCCGGTGCACAAAGCATCAATATCTTCTTTTTGGGAATAAATACCAAAGCTGGCACGAGCGGTCGCATGAAGCCCTAACTTGCGGATCAAAGGCTCTGCGCAGTGCTGACCCGCACGAATAGCAATTCCTTGCTGATCCAAAAGCGTCGCCAAATCGTGTGGATGCGCGTTTTGCATCACGAACGAAATCACACCACCGCGCTTTTCTGGTGCACCAAGTACAGTCACACCGTCCAAAGCACTCAGGCGCTCAATGGCATAATCCGTCAGAGTTTTCTCATGCTCTTCAATGGAAGCGTAACCGACGCGCTCGACAAAACGGATAGCCTCTGCAAGGCCAATTACTTCCAAAATCGCAGGTGTACCTGCCTCGAAGCGGTGCGGCACTCCAGCCCATGTTGCCCGATCAAAGGAAACACTTTGGATCATCTCGCCACCACCCATGAAAGGCGGCATGGCATCAAGCAGGGCTCGTTTGCCCCACAAAACGCCTATCCCTGTGGGACCGTAAAGTTTGTGACCTGTAAAGGTAAAGAAATCCGCACCAATTTCTTGCACGTCGACCGCGCTGTGAACCACGGATTGAGAGCCGTCGAAAAGGATTTTAGCCCCATAGCGGTGCGCCAGATCGGCCAGCTTACGTGCTGGCGTAACAGTACCAAGGACGTTGGACATCTGCGTAACTGCAACCAGAGCCACTTTGCCATCAGACAAAAGGGCTTCGTAGGCTGCCAAGTCCAAATCACCATTGTCTTGAATAGGGGCAACGCGCAGTTCAATGCCAATGCGATCGCGCAGCATAAGCCACGGAACGATGTTCGCGTGGTGCTCCAATTCGGAAATCAACACGGCTTGCCCAGGCTGTAACTGCCCACCGAAGCTGTGCGCCACAAGATTGATCGCTTCTGTGCTGTTGCGCGTAAAAACGATTTCGTGGCGGTCAGGCGCATTCAAAAAGCGCGCGACAACGTCCCGTCCACCCTCATAAGCTTCCGTAGTACGCTCGCTCATCCAGTGCAAACCACGATGGATATTAGCGTACTGGTGGTACGCTGCCTCCTGCATGGCCTCTATTACACATTTTGGCTTCTGCGCTGAGGCCGCACTGTCTAGAAAGACAAGCGGCTTACCGTGAACTTTTTCCGAGAGAATAGGAAATTGTGCGCGCAATTCGGGTGTCACTGGGCAAAGCTCCGTAAAAGCAACTCACGCAGCGTCTCATCTTCGACGAGTTCCAGAGCATCCAGTAAGAACGCCCGGACTAGAATACCACGCGCTTCATCAGCAGGCACACCACGCGAACGAAGATAAAAAAGCTGTTCTTCGTCTAGGGCGCCAACAGTCGCACCGTGGCTGCACTTCACGTCATCAGCGTAAATTTCCAGCTCTGGCTTGCTGTTAATTTGCGCTTTTTCTGACAACAAGAGTGCTTGGTTCATCTGGTAGCCATCGGTTTTCTGCGCAATCCGATCAACCAAAATTTTACCTTGGAAGACCCCTTGCCCAGCCTCAGATAACACCGTCTTAACTGTCTGGCGGGAGTTACAATCTGGCGCTGCATGATGAATGAATGACGTCAGATCATTCAAACGCTGCCCATCAACAGATTGTACACCATTCACATGCACTTCTGCGTGGCTCTCAGCCAAAGTAGCCGCGACCTCGTGGCGCGCGAGCGCTCCCCCTTGGTTAAGGGTAAAGCTGTCATAGCTTCCCTTGCCCGAAACAACAGCAGAGACAAACGCCAAGTGGAAAGCATCAACGCTTTCGCGCTGAATTTTAACGTGACGAAGCTTTGCACCTTGAGCAACATCGATGCTCAAACGCGGGTTCGTCAGGTAACGCCCGTTTCCTGCATTGACTTCATACAGCGTCAGGGAAGCGCCTGCTTCAAGGACAATACGATGGTGCAAGTGGGCAGAAACATCGTTTCCGGCGGTCAAATGAACCAAAGTTAAAAGCCCAGCATCCTCCCCTGCAGGGATGCGTATGCTCAGGCCGTCAGTCGCCAACGTGTCGTTCAGCAGGACGGAGAAACGCCCAGCCGCATCGCGCTCCGCAGGTTGCGTTTTTGAGACCTGAACCAACGCAGGTAACTCAATCTGAGCAGGCTTACCATTAGCGAAAACAGCTTTGCCGCCGCTTTCCGGCAACGGCAAAGTTTGAAGAAGCTCCGAAACAACTTCCGTTTCCAAAGCGGGAGCTGCAGACCATGCAACGTCCGATATGGCGCGCAATGGTGTGTAACACCATGCCTCTACACGACGTGTCGGAACGCCTACCTGCTTTAACGCCTGCGCCGCATTGCTCCCTGCCTCAGCGGCTCGCGCAACAAACGCGTCAAGCGCTGGGGCTGCCGGCAAGGTTGTGTCTGTCATAGTGCAGCCTCAAGGAACTGTGCGTAGCCCTGCTTTTCAAGCGTCTTGGCCACTTCTGGCCCACCACTGTGAATGATGCGTCCCTTCGCCATGACATGCACACGGTCCGGCACCAAATGATCCAGCAAACGCTGATGATGTGTAATCACAAGGGCTGAGAATTCAGGACCGCGCAGGGAATTGACGCCGTCCGCAACGATGCGCAGAGCGTCAATATCTAGACCGCTATCGGTTTCATCGAGGATAGCAAGTGAAGGCTGCAACAAGCGCATTTGGAGCACTTCGTTGCGCTTCTTTTCGCCACCTGAGAAGCCAACATTAACGGCGCGCTTCAACATTTCGTCTGACATGGACAGGCGCTTGGTTTCAGCGCGGACAGCCTTCAGAAACGCGACAGCGTCGAGTTCGTCCTGCTCACGCGCCCGGCGTACCGCATTAACAGCCGTGCGTAAAAAGTTAGCATTGTTTACGCCAGGCAACTCGACAGGCGCTTGGAACGCGAGGAACACACCCAAAGCAGCGCGTTCTTCCGGCTCCAACGCGAGGAGATCTTCCCCTTTGAAAAGGGCAGAACCACCAGTAACCTCATAATCTTCACGCCCGGACAGGACGTAAGACAGCGTTGACTTACCCGAGCCATTCGGCCCCATAATCGCGTGGACTTCGCCCTTAGGAATGCTGAGGTCAATTCCTTTTAGAATGTCCTTAGGCGTACCATCGGCATCGATACGGGCCTCGAGGCCCCGGATTTCAAGAAATTCTGACATAGTTAACCTACACTTCCCTCGAGGCTGATCTGGAGCAATTTCTGCGCTTCAACTGCAAATTCCATTGGCAGTTCTTTGAGCACTTCACGGCAGAAGCCGTTGACGATCAGACCCACAGAGTCTTCTTCTGACAAACCGCGTGAGCGGCAATAAAAGAGCTGATCTTCAGAGATTTTGGACGTCGTGGCTTCGTGTTCAATACGCGCCGTCATGTTGCGGTTTTCGATGTAAGGTACGGTATGTGCCCCACAACGATCGCCAATCAACAAACTATCGCACTGCGTAAAGTTCCGCGCCTGACGTGCGCGCGGCTGCATTCGAACCAGACCACGATATGTGCTGTCGGACTCCCCTGCGGAGATTGTTTTGGCGATGATGGTCGAACGGGTATTGGCGCCCAAATGGATCATCTTCGTACCTGTATCGGCCTGTTGGTGGCCGTTGGTAACAGCTACAGAGTAGAATTCACCCACTGAACCCTCACCCGCCAAAATGCAGGATGGGTATTTCCACGTAATTGCCGAGCCTGTCTCAACCTGTGTCCAAGAAATCTTAGCCCGTGCACCACGGCAGATGCCACGCTTGGTTACAAAGTTATAGATACCACCACGGCCATTTTCATCGCCCGGATACCAATTTTGTACCGTCGAGTATTTAATGGATGCATCATCCATGGCAACAAGTTCGACAACCGCTGCATGGAGCTGGTTCTCATCGCGCTGTGGCGCTGTGCATCCTTCGAGATAAGAAACGCTGGCGCGCTCTTCGGCAATGATGAGCGTACGCTCAAACTGCCCCGTGTTACGAGCATTGATACGGAAATAGGTCGACAGCTCCATCGGGCATCGAACACCCTTTGGAACATACACAAACGAACCATCCGTAAAGACCGCAGAGTTCAGGGCCGCGAAGAAATTATCTCCAACGGGAACCACTGTACCAAGATATTTCTGTACCAGCTCGGAGTGCTCGCGGATCGCTTCCGAGATTGGACAGAAAATTACACCTGCTTCTTGGAGCGTTTTACGGAACGTCGTCGCTACGGACACGCTGTCGAAAACCGCATCAACTGCAACTGGTGGACGCGCCGTCTCAGCACCTTCGACACCAGCGAGGATTGCCTGCTCATGGAGCGGAATACCCAAACGCTCATACGTACGCAGCAGCTGCGGATCCACCTCTTCAAGGCTTTTTGGCCCGGGCTTCTTCTTCGGCTGTGCGAAATAATGCGCATCTTGATAATCAATCGGCGGATGGCTGACCTTGGCCCATTCAGGCTCTTTCATCTCTAGCCAAGCGCTATACGCCTGCAGACGCCATTGCAGCATCCACTCAGGCTCACCTTTGCGCTCTGAAATCAGACGGATGGTATCTTCGTTCAACCCTTTCGGGGCGATTTCCATCTCGATGTCAGTTTCAAAGCCCCATTCATAACTGGACTTGGCGAGCTTTTCGACGGCCTCACGAGTTTCAGTAACGGCTGGCATGATCTTCGTCCTTACTTCACCGGTTCGACGATGGCAGGTGCGTCACATTCACCTCCCACAGACAAACCGCTACGGGCACTCGATGTAAGATCGGTCTGCCCTTTCATATCGGCAAGTGTAATACGGTTCAGTGTTGCGAGAATGGCGTCATTTACCATGTCCCACTGCCCTGAGAGACCACAGAGCGCACTATGCTCGCACTCGCGGCCATCGCAGCACGCTGTGATGGAAATTGGTCCATCAACTGCTGCAATCACCGCTGCAATGCTTACTTCCGCCAACGGCCTAGCAAGACGATACCCGCCGCGTGCACCGCGATGGGATATGACGAGTTGATGTCCCGCCAGCCCTTTTAGCAGTTTTGCCACTGTAGGTTCAGGCACGCCCGTTTCTTGGGCAAGTGCTGCCGCCGTGACCAGTTCGTCATAGCGGCCAAGCCGTACGAGAACGACCGTGGCATAATCAGCAAGTTTGGATAGCCTGAGCATCACACCCACTCAAACATTGAATTCGCATTTAAGACTCACTGAGTCCTAATTGGAGTTCGAATTGCCCGATATCAACCACAGGGTCAAGATAATTGCGCTTTGTTCACTTTCAAAGCCCGGCGAACAGGCGAAAAAAACCTTCGAGTAGCGCACCGACGACAAAACCAACGATTGTTCCGTTAACCCGCACATACGCCAAATCGCGGCCCACACCGGCTTCGAGCTGACCTGAAAGAGCATTGCTGTCCCAACGGGCAATGACCGAAGCCATGAATATCTTCAATTTTTCACGAATTTTGGGTAAAAATGCAGTGATTCCGCGCTCTAACAACGCTTCAATTTTAAGTCTCAGCGCATCGTTGCCTCTAAGCATAGCGCTTAGGTTGCTTACCGAATTTGCTAAAACTACCGCGCTCCAGCCATCCTCACGCTGACTATCTTCCTCAGCCATTCTCCGAAACTTCAGCCACAACTCCTGACACCAAGCACGCAGCACATCATGCTGAAGCACCGAGGACACACCCTTAACAAAATCGTTATGGTAGCCTTTCCCACGCTCTAATTTCTCAATTTCTTTGCACACCCACTCCGTGAAACCCTGCCTTAAAGTCGAGTCCATAGGGTCAATGCGCTCTATTTCTGCTTGCAGGGACTGAAAAACACGGCTGGCGACCGAACTGCCCAAAGCCCAGCCGACAAAACGTCCTCCCTGCTCCCGCACGCGCTCTTCCACAAAATTTCTTAACTCGTCTTCCTTGGCGGCAAGGGTGTCTTGGAGTTTTGCTATCAGAAACGAGATAACTTCCTGATGCATCTCACTCTCGACCATGGCGCGTAACGCCCTTGCAAGCAGCGGTGCCAGTTCCTCACCATTCAAAACAACAGACATGGCCCCAGCCATCGCCGCCCCGGCCCGACCGTCCTCAACCCTCGCCAGCATGTCGGGCAAACTTCCCTTAAGGGCAGACACGACACCGTCCTTGACTTTTGGGTCGTCTAAAAAGCGCGCCAAAATGTCAGCTACGTCAATTTTCTGCAGGACACGGTGTACTTCAGCATCCGAGAATAACTGCTCCGTGACAAAACGACTCAACGCTTGCCCGAGCCGATCCTTTTGGCGCGGCAGAATCGCAGTGTGGGGAATGGGAATACCGAATGGATGGCGAAACAAAGCCGTTACCGCGAACCAATCTGCAAGGCCACCGACAACCCCAGAGCGTGTGCCGGCCCGCGCTACATCCATCCAAAAAGGCGCTAAAGCCGGATAGCGCACACTAAACCAAGTCGTTGCGCCAGAAGCCGCAACCATAAAAACCAACAAACCTTCTGCAACACGCTTAGGTGAAGGTCGGTCTTTCCGAGACGGATTTTTAGCGGATATGTGCAGTTTTTCCATTATTCGCCCTTAGCACCGCAGCGTTTTTGTGTCGCCTGTTTCTCTGCCCGACAAAAAGGCATCTTACTCAAGGGTGTTGCACCACCGCGCAGGTCATGAAACAACCATTCAACCTAAAGTGGACTATCACATGGCGTGATATCTACTGCTCCAACGTAATTTTATTTCAAGTGAGACCGTCCGATGTCCCAACTCAGTTCCCGGCTCGATCCCACCCTATCCGGTCGGATTGAAGAGCTTGTCATCTCCTTGGAACAGGAACACGACGGTCTTGCCAGCGCCGTTCAGCGCATCAAATCTCAGTTTCTGTCACAAGAAGGCACAGACCCACTCTCGGATTTCACAAAAATTGTGCACTCTATGCGCGACGAGCTATTTGCCGAGCGCGCGGTAAAGTTACGCAGCTACGTGGGCCTCGAAAATGCTCAACCACTTGAGCGCCTTAAAAAGGTCGCACAAAAGCTCGTCGAGCAAGCACAAACGCCTCAAGACCTTGCTTGCCCTGATATCGCCGCCGTTTTCACGGCCCACCCGACATTTGCACTCGCCGATAACGTCTACGCGCAATTAGCACAACACGCGACGGCACCGACTGAAGGCCTGCCCCATTTAGCTACCCATCGCCGCGCCAGCCCGCCCACACTCAACCACGAGCAAACCCTTGCTTTGGAAGCTATTCTGCGGGGCCGTGACGCATTAGACGAACTGACGTCTTTTATTCTCTCAGCAATGCAGGAGCGTTGGGGAAATGACGCAATCGCATCGGTAGACCCTTCTCCCGTCATTCTCGCCAGCTGGGTCGGCTTCGATACAGATGGCAGAACCGATATTGGCTGGTGGGATACGCTGCGTATCCGCTTGGAATTAAAGCTTTCTCAGCTATCACGCCTAGAGCAAAACCTAGCGGCGCAGCATTTGGAGCACACCGCTCTAGCAATGCGTGTACGCCGCGCTATCGAAGCTGTACGCACCCAGCATGAAGCGTGCCCAACAGGGCGGGATGCCACTGCTGAGCAGATACAACACTTTGCTCTCACGTTGCTCAACCACCATGACGCAGCATTGGAAAATGCCCAACAACTCACACCGTTTTTCCGCGATGCCGCGGCCGATCTAAGCGCAGAGGAAACGTCAGCCCTACACGCGGTCCGTGCAGGCTTCATGAGCCACGGCCTCGGAATTGCACATATTCATACGCGCCTAAATGCCGCACAAATATACAACGTCGCCCGCTCACGCCTCGGCTTATCAGACGACCCCGCGTTACCTCGCCGCCGTCGTGTTCTAATGTCCAAAATCAACGCCGCGCTAGACGAATTGACGCCGCGTCAAGTCGACTTCGGCGCGCTGATGACGGAAACCGCATCCGCTGCCCGCCTTATGATGACCATGGCGCAAATTCTCAAACACGTGGACAGCGGCTCCCCGATCCGGTTTTTGATTGCCGAAACAGAGAGCGGATACACCCTACTCGCAACACTTTGGCTTGCCCGTTTTATGGGTATCCAAGACCATCAAATCGAAATTTCCCCACTTTTCGAAACCGAGAGCGCCCTTGAAAATGGCGAGACTATTTTAGAGGAAGCTTTCCGCTCACCTCACTGGCGCAATTACTTGCGTGCCAATGGTCGCCTCTCTTTGCAGTTCGGTTACTCAGATTCCGGCCGCTATGTCGGTCAGCTCGCAGCAACAAATCTTGTCGAGCGCCTTAGAATGCGCACCTTAGCCCTGCTGAAGGAGCACGGGTTAGAAGATGTCTCCCTCACCTTGTTTGACACACACGGCGAAAGCATCGGCCGCGGCGCTCACCCTTTCTCCCTCCGGCAGCGCCTTAATTATTTTTCCCCCGCACGTACACGCGCAGCACTCCACGAAGCGGGCATACGGCATCGCGTGGAAACAGCCTTCCAAGGTGGAGATGGCTACACATTGTTCGGCACGCACGATTTGGCTGCCTCCACAATTGCCACGCTAGCAGAACATATCACCGAAGCCCCAAAAGCTGACGAAGACCCAATTTATGCGCGCCCTGATTTTGCAGCGGACTTCTTTTCAACAATCGCGCTGGACATGGCCGCTCTCGTTGATGACCCAGGCTACGCAGCCCTCCTCAGCGCATTCGGCCCCTCTCTCATAGATAAAACAGGCTCTCGCCCGTCTGCCCGCCAATCAGACGCATCGACTGTGACGCAAATTACGCATCCCAGCCAACTACGTGCGATTCCCAACAACGCCATACTCCAGCAACTCGGCTGGTGGGCCAATGTGCTGCACGGCTTGGGTAATGCCGCTCAACGGCACCCAGAAACATTCGAAGAATTACTGCAAAAATCACCACGCTTCCAAGGTGCAATGGATTTTGCCCGTCAAGCTCTAGCTCATTCAGACCTTGACGTACTGCGCGCCACCATTCGCCAGCTAGATCCCGGAACTTGGCTGGACCGCGCGTCGCAGGCCGATGATGAGGAGCGTCGGCAGTCCTATCTCACGATCTCTGATGGACTGGAGGCACTGCGCTTTTGGACAAGTGCGCCAGCCATGTTCCGACGCATCCAAGCAGATAATATTGCTCTGCGCAGCACATGGCCCGAGGCACCGCGCATGGCCGCCCGCGAAAAGCTTTTACATGCACTTCGCTTCGCCCTGATCGACCGAATTTGGTTGCTCGCCTCCCAAATTCCTTATTTTGGTCCCCGCTCGAACCTTACGCGCGATGGCATCACCCAGCTTGCACTGTGCCTAGATATTCCACGCATGCTGCATATTCTGGAAGACCTGTTCCCACTCGCGGCTCCGAGCATCGCACATATCGATTTTGGCGAACCTCGTGACCAAGCTGCAGCTGAAGGCTTTATTGCCGAGCATGAGCAGCTTTTCCGCCCATTGGCGCGGCATTTCGAACTTCTACGCGAAATCGGTATCGCCATTATGCATGCAAACCGTGCGTTTGGTTAGACGAAAGGACCAGTCTCAGTCTTGTCGATAACGTAACGTCTGCTAGGAAAAGAGCTTCACGTCAGCAAGGACAGTATATCCATGTTTCGTAAAGCTCTTTTATCAACCCTTGCACTCTCAATGCTCTCATCGACTGCGCTGGCTGCCCCGGCAGAACAGCCAGCGCCCAAAAGCAATGAAAACGCTGACAGCGTAACGCACGGCACGGTGGTGGTTGATGGCTCAACCATTTCTTACCAAGCCGTTGCTGGGACTATTCTTGTTCACGGCGGGTCTTACGATGACTCCTCCGATGTCTTAAATAAGCGTGGCGTAAAGCTCTCCGCCGCAAAAGATGACGACAGCGCAAAAAATCCGCCTGTCGCCTCCATGTTCTATACCGCCTATTTCAAGGACGGTGTTCCTTCTGGCCGCCGCCCCATCACTTTCCTTTATAATGGTGGTCCGGGTTCTGCATCCGTGTGGGTACATATGGGTACGTTCGGCCCACGTCGCGTCAACACACCCGGCGATACACACCTGCCAGCCGCCCCTTACCAGCTTATTAGTAACCCTCAGTCCTTGCTCGACGTTTCCGACCTCGTCTTTGTTGATGCTCCCGGCACCGGCTTCTCGCGCATTGGCGGCAAAGATGCAGACAAAACTTTCCTAGGCGTCGATGGTGATGCGGAAGCCTTTACGCATTTCATTGCCCAGTTCCTGGCAAAATATAGCCGTTTCAATTCGCCTAAATATCTTTTTGGCGAAAGCTACGGCACCATGCGCTCTGCTGTCGTCATTAATAATCTGGAACAAGAGCAGAATATCGACTTCAATGGCGTTATCCTGCTGTCTCAAATTTTGAACTATGACAACAGCGCCGATACACCCCAATTTAACCCCGGTGTGGACGATCCGTATGTGTTGGCACTACCGACCTATGCCGCAACTGCATGGTACCATAAGGCGCTGCCAGCAGCTCACCCTGACCTCAAAGCATTTTTGAGCGAAGTTGAACACTTTGCGCTCAATGACTACACGCTGGCTTTGGCACAAGGCAGTGACTTGTCTGACCAGCAACGTAATAGCATTGCACAAAAGCTGCATGACTATACCGGCCTGCCAGTGGACTACATTCTAAAGTCCAATCTGCGTGTTAATGGCGGACAATTCGAACAACAGCTTCAAGCAACAACCGGGATGGCCACCGGGCGCCTAGACACACGTTATTCGAGCCCAACCATCGACCCCATGAGCAAAGAAGTAGAATACGACCCACAATCAAGTGCCATCAGTTCAGCCTACGTTACGCTCTTCAATGATTACGTACGCAGCACATTGAAGTATGGGTCAGATGAATCCTACCACCTCTTCAATAGCTCGGGCGGACGCTGGGACAACAAGCACACTCAACCAAGCGGCTACCCGGCCGAAGGTGTTCCAAACGTCATGTCTGACCTTGCCATGGCTATGAAAACCAACCCGAACCTCCACGTCATGCTAAACGCTGGCTACTACGATCTTGCCACCCCCTACTTCGAGGGGATTTACGAAATGAAGCACCTGCCGATCCCTGCTGCTTTACAAAAAAATATTGAGTACGCTCAGTATGATTCCGGGCATATGGTCTACGTAGATCCAAAGTCCCTGCAGCAATTGCATGACAATGTCGCTACTTTCATCCGTAAAACCGATAATCTCCACTAACACTAAGCTGAGCATACGGCTGAGGGAACATCACTCCCTCAGTAACCTCACAATTCGAACATAAAAAAACCCCGCCAGTCAGACTGGCGGGGTTTTTCATTTCCGGGAAACCGGGAGCAATCAGGAAGATTGCGCCATAATTTCGTCGGCCACGTTGCGTGGAACTGGGTCGTAGTGATGGAACTGCATTGTGAAGGATGCACGACCCTTCGTTGCAGAACGCAGATGCGAGATGTAGCCGAACATTTCCTTCAGCGGCACCTGTGCACGGATCATCACTGTAGAACCAGCTGTTTCTTGGTTCTGGATGATACCACGACGACGGTTCAAGTCACCAACAACGTCACCAACGTGGTCGTTAGGCGTTGTGATTTCGACGTCCATGATTGGCTCAAGGATCACCGGACCTGCAAGCTTCATACCTTCACGGAAGCAAGCCTTAGCCGCGATTTCGAAGGCCAGAGCCGACGAGTCAACGTCATGGTACTTACCGTCAAGCAACGTGAACTTGAAGTCCACAGTTGGGAAGCCGGCCATCACACCAGTCGAAGACTGCATGCGAATGCCCTTTTCAACCGCTGGGATGTATTCACGAGGAACAGCACCACCAACAACCTTGTTTTCAAACAAGATTTCGTCAGGCTTGTCAGAAGGAGCGAACTCGATCTTAACTTCAGCGTACTGACCCGAACCACCAGACTGCTTCTTGTGGGTGTAGGTGTGTACGTAAGGCTTCGTGATCGTCTCACGATAAGCCACCTGAGGAGCACCAATGTTGGCGTCAACGTTGTATTCACGACGCAGACGGTCAACGATGATGTCGAGGTGAAGCTCACCCATGCCGGACAGAATGGTCTGACCTGTTTCTTGGTCCGTCTTCAACTGCAGAGAAGGATCTTCAGCTGTCAGCTTCTGCAGAGCCAGCGTCATCTTCTCAACAGCGTCCTTGGTCTTCGGCTCGACGGAGATGTCGATAACCGGAACAGGGAACTGCATACGCTCCAGAACAACCGGATCAGCGGCGTCAGCAAGCGTATCACCCGTTACCGTGTCCTTCAGGCCAACGAACGCAGCAATGTCACCGGCGCCAACCGACTTCACTTCCTGACGCTTGTCAGCATGCATCTGGAACATACGACCGATACGTTCCTTGTGGCCCTTCGTTGTGTTCAACACGGTATCACCGACGTTAAGAACACCACGATAGACGCGAACGAATGTCAGCGTACCGTACTTGTCAGAAATAATCTTGAACGCAAGACCAGCGAACTTGCCGTCTGGGTCAACCGGAACGATTGGCAAGAAGTTTTCGTCAACTTCTTCGTTTTCCGGTGGCGCAATGCGGATACCTTCGACTTCGTCTGGAGCCGGCAGGTAATCAACAACTGCATCAAGCAAAGGCTGTACGCCCTTGTTCTTAAACGCAGTACCGCACATTACGGGACGGAATTCACCGCTGACTGCACCCTTCTTGATGCACTTCTTCAGGGTAGCGACGTCCACTTCACCCTTTTCGAAGTACTCTTCCATTGCTGCGTCATCGACAGCAAGTGCTGTGTCGAGCAGGGTCTGGCGAGCTTCCTCAGCCTTTTCCTTCATGTCAGCTGGGATGTCTTCGTAGTGGAACTTAGCGCCGAGTTCGCCGCCTTCCCACACGATTGCACGCATCTCAACCAGATCAACAACGCCGACAAAGTTTTCTTCAGCGCCGATTGGCAGCTGCAGAGGAACGGCAACGATGTCGAGCTTTTCTTTCAGCGTGCTGAAAGCATAGTCGAAGTTCGCGCCTGTACGGTCGAGCTTGTTGATGAAGATAATGCGCGGAACGTTGTAACGATCTGCCAGACGCCAGTTCGTTTCGGACTGCGGCTGAACACCCGCCACGCCTTCAATAACGAAGATCGCGCCGTCAAGCACGCGGAGCGAACGGTTCACTTCGATGTTGAAGTCGATGTGGCCCGGCGTGTCGATGATGTTGATGCGGTTGCCGTTCCACTCACACGTTACAGCAGCAGATGTAATCGTGATGCCACGCTCACGTTCCTGCGCCATGTAGTCGGTGGTGGTGTTACCATCATGCACTTCACCGATACGGTGCGACATGCCCGTGTAGTACAGGATACGCTCGGTCGTTGTGGTCTTACCTGCGTCAATGTGAGCGGTAATACCGATATTGCGGATCTTCGAGAGAGCCGATTTGGCTTCCTGAACGCTTTCGGACACGGATAACCTCCAAAATACAATAAAAGGTGTTTCAGTCTTAACCGAAACACCTCCGCCGCAGCCCTTAGGGCTGAACCTGATATGTCCCAGTGGCGGTGGAATGACCCAGACCGCCACGGTTTTCAAGAGCAATCTTTATACCAAAATGCCGATCACTGAAAATTTTTCAGCTTGACACGCCATCAGGCATTGAGAGCCTTCAGGCGGACTGGACGGCCTTGCGCTCCTGCACACGCAGAATACGGCGCTTGATAACCTTTGCTTCGACCGGAAGCTTACGGTCAGGCGTACCAAGCAGGAACGAATCCAAGCCGCCGTTATGTTCAATGGTACGGATGCCGTTTGTGGACAAACGCATACGGACTGAAGCCCCGAGAATATCAGAAACCAGAGTGGTCTCTTGAAGATTCGGGAGAAAACGACGGCGGGACTTGTTGTTGGCGTGGCTGACGTTATTGCCCGTCAGCACGCCCTTGCCCGTGACTTGGCAACGGCGAGACATATTAGCACTTTCCTCGATGCTGGATGACGCTGGACGTCTATGCCCGGCGCGTTCCGTAAATCAGGCGCGGCTTATGGCGAAAGATAGCCCTTCCGTCAAGCCCTTATCGTAAATTCACCACTCTGCGCGCGCCACATAGACGCATATTGACCACCCAAAACAAGCAATTCTGCATGGGTCCCGCGCTCAATAATCCGCCCTTTATCCATAACAATAATCTGATCGACCGACGCAATTGTCGATAATCGATGAGCAATCATAATTGTTGTGCGTGTTCGTGAAAGGGCCTCAAGTTCTTGCTGAATCGCCAGCTCGGTTTGCGTATCCAAAGCGCTGGTTGCCTCATCCAAAAGCAGGATACGCGGGTCTTTAAGCAATACCCGCGCTATGGCTACTCTCTGCTTTTCTCCGCCGGATAATTTCAATCCCCGCTCACCCACAACTGTCTCATACCCTTTGGGCAAGGATAAAATGAAATCGTGGATTTGTGCCCGCCGTGCTGCATCCTCGACGTCTTCCTGCGATGCGCCGGGGCGCCCATATGCGATATTTTCCCCGATACCAGCATTAAACAGAACCGTATCCTGCGGGACGATACCGATGACGCCTTGCAAGTCCTCCGGTGCAAACTGCCTGATATCGTGACCGTCAACACATATTTCACCTGATGAAACATCGAAAGCACGCGTTAGCAAACGACCAAGCGTTGATTTCCCGGACCCTGTGTGCCCAACGACTGCCAGAGATGTCCCAGACGGCACATCAAGAGTAACATGCTTCAGAATTTCGCGGTCGGGATCATAACCGAAAGATACGTCGCTAAAAACGACCGAAGCTGCTCCGGCTTCCCTTAGTTTTAGCGGCACGTCCACAGGGTTTTCGGGGGCCTTTATCTCAGATTCAGACGCTAATAATTCGAGATAATTTTCCAAATCCACCCGAGCATTTTGCCACCCTGCGCTAACATAATTGAGTGACCCAACAGCCGAATATAAGCTTCTTAAATACGCCCCGATCAAAACAAACTGAGCCACCCCCAATCGCTGGTGCACAACGTCCTCAGCGGCAAAAACAAAGAGGGCAGCCGTTGTAACGGCAATCAATATTCCACGCGTAGCCTGCGAAAGATTAACCAATTGATTTAGACGTATATCGGCATCCCGAAATGTCGTTTGCGCCTTGTCATAACGCTTTATTTCGTACTCAGCATTGCCAAAACTCCTAACCGTCTCGAAGTTTAAAATGCTGTCCAAAAGACGGTGCTGCGCGGCTCCACTGCACACGTTACGCCTCCGCCGCGCAGCCATTCTTGCGCGTGTAAAAGCGTATGAAATCGATGAATAAATGGCGATCGCGATGAGCAGAACCAACAGGTACCGTACATGAAAAACACGTACGATAACGACAAACGTCATGAGCAATTCTAAGACGTTCGGCAGGACATTAAACAGGAAAAGATCCAGAACGCTCTCAACCGCCGAGACGCCTCGGTCCAAAACCCGCGTAATTGCTCCTGTCTGCCTATCAAGATGATAGCGCACGCTCATGCTATGCAGATGCCGCAAACCCAGCAAAGCAAGGCGCCTTTGCAGTTCCGCCGTTACAGGTTTGAACACAATATTACGCAGAGGCTCAGCCAAGGCGATAACACAGCGAATAAGAGCAAATTCTGCAACGAGCCAGAGTACGGCTTCTATGGTCGCATGTTTAGAGAGCGCCCCGACAATATGGCTCAAAATAACAGGGGCCAGCACCGCCAAAGCACTCTCCAGCACGAGGAGCGTTATAGCGATAAATGCCCTCAAGCCGAATCGACCAAGTTTTTCGGGGCGGACCAGCGTCCATAACCGGGCAAAGGAAAGTGCCCGAGGGGCATCGCATGTTTTAGGCATGGACAATATAATGCCGCAGCCTCCATTCAGTTTGCAAACACCCACCGACGAGACGAGCATCTGCACACGCTATGACCGCACGCATAACACCTTTCTTAAACCATATCAGCGCCTGTAATCAGGCACAAATCCCTGGCAACCGTTTGCCATTCTTTTGGCGGGACGAGCACATTGGGTGGGTTTCTCCACCAACAGCCAATGCCCTTAAAGCCTTGGGCGCACACTCGGGTGATCAGTTAGGCATAACTGAACCCACAGCCCTCCACCCCCTTGCAAAGACTTTGGCAGAACACGGCCTCTACAAACCGCACCACGAAGATTTTGATATTCGAAATGCTAATGGTGACGTCATTGGGCAGGTTGATCGTGGCGCCATTCCAGTGCTGGGGCTTGCCGCTGAGGGAATACACCTCAATGGTCTGGTCGAGAAAAGCGACGGCAGCTATCTCTGGGTCGCCCGGCGCAGCATGAATAAAAAGCTTGACCCTGGCAAGCTAGACCACCTTGTCGCCGGCGGAATGAGTACCGGCTTAACCCCAGCAACAACCCTCATTAAAGAGGCCGAGGAAGAGGCAGGGATCCCCGCCACACTCGCCGAGCAAGCAACCGCCGTTAGCCGCATTCATTACGCCATGGAACGCCCTGAGGGGCTTAGACGCGATGTTTTGCACTGCTACGACCTCATCCTGCCCGAAACCTTCATCCCCACAGCAAATGACGGGGAAGTCGAGAGCTTCCATCTTCTGCCACTCACAGAGGTTTTTGAGCGTGTACGCACAACGCAAGACTTCAAATTCAACGTGAATCTCGTGCTAATTGATCTTTTCTCACGTCGTGGTTTTTTTGCCCCAGAAGAAAATCATCTTATCAACAAAGCTCTACACGCAGCATGACTATGACCATGATCCGATCAAAACAGAAAATTATTGCCTCTGTCTCTCTGCTTGGCGTGGCGTTTGCGTTAAGTGGCTGCATCACACCTGTAAACGTCGTTCCCGGCATGTGCACCTCCATGCGCGCAACAACAATGCTGGATGTGCATCTAATGTTTGGGTTGACCAAGCCAAACGGCCAAGCAATTTCGGACGACGAATGGAACAGCTTTACTCAAAACGTCGTAACGCCGTTATTTCCATCAGGCTTCAGCGTCATTGCCGCAAATGGTCAATGGAAAGACACAGTAACCGGATCTGTTACGCGTGAGCCTTCGCGCATCCTATGGATTGCAACACCAGACCGCCCAAATCTTCAGCACGACCTGAATCTGATCCGAGAGCGTTACAAGCAAGATTTTGCCCAGCAAGCTGTAGGGCTCACGATCGCTACCGAGTGTGCTTCATTTTAAGAAAGACACGCACTTAAGCCGGTTTATTGCAGCCTCTTCCCTCTATTAGGCGTTTATACCTTTTGTGATAGTGCTCAATCAGCGCTGACTTACATGAGGCTTCAATGACCGAAACATCTTCGATCACCACCGACGGAGACATATCAAAAAGCGTGTTACAGCGACGTGCACGAGGGTTCTTGGCTCTCTTCTTCGTCGCTATCGCTTTGTATACTCTCCATAATTTCTTACCCGCACTTTTATGGGGCACTGTTTTCGCTATTGCTCTCTGGCCACTTTACAAGCGGCTTGAGCGCAAGTTTGGGCAAGGGGAATGGTTGCCACTCATTTTCACGGTTATCGTAGCGCTGATATTTTTGGCGCCCCTCTCCCTGCTCGGCGTAAAAATTGCTGACGAGGCACGCAGCGTCCTCGGCTGGATAGACGATGTCCGGCACAATGGCATCCCCGCCCCAGAATGGCTGGGCCGCCTTCCGTTTCTTTCCAGCCAAGCTTCAAATTGGTGGCAAGCACACCTGACCAGCCCGGACCGAGTTTCTCACTTTCTGCATTCGGTCGATGTCGGCCACGGCATGCAGGTTACCCGGCAAATCGGCTCCCAGCTTGCTCAGCGCGGGATGGTTTTCAGCTTCTCAATGCTGACCCTCTTTTTCCTACTCAAAGACGGTGATCACGTCATTGAAAAGGCACTACTCGGCTCCCAACGCCTTTTTGGGAAACAAGGCGAAACCATCGCCCGGCAGATCATCTCCTCCGTCCATGGCACCGTTTCGGGGCTTATTCTCGTAGGCCTCGGTGAAGGCGTCATTATGGGAATTGCATACGCCTTTGCTGGCGCTCCACAGCCCCTTATTTTTGCTATGGTCACGGCCGTCGCTGCCATGGTCCCGCTCCTAGCATGGCCTACAGTCGGTATCGTGGTCCTGCTGCTCTTGGTTAAAAGCGGTATGGTCAGTGCTATTATCGTCGCCGCATTAGGCGCGATTGTTATCTTTGTAGCAGATCACTTTATACGTCCGGCCCTGATCGGCGGCAGCACTCAGCTTCCGTTTTTATGGGTGCTGCTTGGCATCTTAGGCGGTGCGGAGACATGGGGCTTGCTTGGCCTGTTCCTTGGCCCTGCCATTATGGCATCTTTGCACTTGCTCTGGACATTATGGACAAGCGACAAGACAGAAATCATCATCGGCGATGCGGATGATGGCGCTGAAACAGTCAAAGAATAGGGGAATTACCGCAGGACTGGTCGGGCAGGCGGGATTCGAACCCACGACCCCCAGTCCCCCAGACTGATGCGCTACCAGGCTGCGCTACTGCCCGTCCTGCGGTGGCGGTTATGTAGCAGTGTCTGCCCCATCGCGCAATGGGGCAGATATCAAACTGGCAAAAGTTTTCTTAAACGGCGTAATTCGTCGAGAACTTCTCCCAACTCTATACGCAAGCTGACATTTTGTGCGTGCACTCGGTCTAGTTGCTCTTCATAAGCCGCAACGACCGCGTCATGGTCCACAGTCTTTGCTTCATGGGCTTCATGGGCTTCATGGGCTTCATGGGCTTCATGGGCTTCATGGGCTTCATGGGCTTCATGGGCTTCATGGGCTTCATGATCCGTAGAAGATAGCTCTACGACAAGCACTTTTCCTTGGTCGTCAACCGTTGATTGTGCAACTGCATCATTCGCAGGCACAGCGTCCTGAACGGTTAAAGGCTCTGGTAAAGGTTCCGGCTCATGCTGCGCATGCAGAGCAATAATCTCGGCGCCGGCTGATACCTCAGCATCTGAATGCGCGAGCGAAGCAGGAGTTTTGCCTTCCTGCAAGCGCACAGCGGTCTCAGCAGGAGACAAGCGCTCTATGTATAAAAAATGAGAGATTTTTCTCAGGACATCGACATCCTGCGGGCGATAATAGCGCCGCCCACCCTCGCCCCGGAAGGGCTTTACACCCGGGTAAGCCGTTTCCCATGAGCGCAAACGATGTTGAGGAACGTGCAACTCGTCAGCCACTTCACTGATGGTGCGGTAGGCTTCTTCGGATTTCTGAACATTGGTTAGGTCAGCTTCCGTAATACCTTGCCCATCTCTGTCGTGGTGTTCGTTCAAATCCATCAGTCATCGCCTTGCTGATCATGCCCAAGTGACATTACCTTGTCATTATTAAGCCGATTACGCAAAAGCTGAGATGGCCTGAAGACCAGTACAGCGCGCGGTAGGATAGGCACTTCAACCCCGGTTTTGGGATTGCGCCCTACACGCTCAGATTTACGACGAACGGAGAAGGTACCGAAGCCGCTTAGCTTGACGGTTTCCCCCTGCGATAATTGCTCGCTCACCTGCTCGAGGACAGTCTCTAGAACACGCGAGGAGTCATGCCGGGATAGCCCGACATGAGCATGTATTTTCTCAACAAGCGTTGAACGCGTCACGGTATCCATGTCTTTTGCGTATCATGAATAACGGCGCAGTCAAAAGAAATCTCATCGCACCCCAGACTGGGTACGATTCGCTTACATGCGGAGCAGAGCTGACCCCCATGTGAGACCGCCGCCAAGCGCTTCCATCAATACCAGATCTCCACGCTGGATCCGGCCATCTCTTACAGCGACATTGAGAGCCAGCGGTATAGATGCCGCTGAGGTATTGGCGTGCTGATCCACTGTCACTACGACACGATCAGCCGGCAGGTTAAGTTTTTTGCCCATACCCTCAATGATGCGTAAGTTTGCTTGGTGGGGTACCATCCACTGAACATCCTGCCCTTGAAGCCCATTAGCTTCGAGGGCCTCGTCAACAGCCTGAGCCAGTTTCACTACAGCATGGCGGAAAACCTCACGCCCTTGCATCTTTACCGCTGGGTGTGTTGAGCAGCCTTCTTGCGTCGAATGACCAACGTAGAGAATATCGCCGATTGTTCCATCTGCATGCAGATGCGTTGAGAGGATACCCTCTCCTTCAGCCGCACCGCCTTCTAATATCACGGCGCCTGCACCGTCTCCGAACAGCACGCATGTCGTGCGATCGTTCCAGTCCAGCAAGCGCGAGAAGACCTCGCTACCAATAACCGCTACTCGCCGCGCTGAGCCTGCCTTGATCAAAGCATCACCAACCGACAACGCGTAAACAAAGCCCGAGCAAGCAGCACTCACATCAAAGCCAAAGCCTGCGGGCATGCCCAACAGGGCTTGCACTTCTACTGCGACAGACGGGAATGCTCGGTCAGGTGTTGCTGTAGCAACAATGACGGCATCCAGATCCGCAGGCTGCAAGCCTGCCAACGTCAACGCCTCCTTGACAGCTTCTGCTGCCATGAAGGCTGTCGTTTCATCTTCTTCCGCGATATGCCGCTGACGAATGCCCGTACGTGTGCGTATCCATTCATCTGATGTTTCGATCCGCGTGGCCAGATCATCATTGGTTACGATAGTACGCGGCAAATAGCCGCCGACCCCGACCAAGCGAGCGCGAACAGAAGAAGACATAAAATTAGCCTACTGGTTGTGCGTCAGCCACAGCATCAGACGGAGCCGCCGATTTAACGGGCTCATCATTCAACATGCCGAGTTGGTCTAGACGGTGTCGGATTTTTTCGTTGAGTTTGTGCTCAACCGCATCCATCGCGACATCAATTGCCGAAGCAAAGCCCTCGCCGTCAGCTCCGCCATGCGATTTTACGACAATACCGGCCAAGCCAACAAAAAGAGCACCGTTATAACGGCGCGGGTCAATCCACTCGCGCATACGTTCCAGCCCTGGCCGGACGAGCAAATAACCCAAGCGGGTAATCATATTCGTTTGGAAAACACGCTTCAAAAGACCAAAAGCGAGTTTTAAGGCACCTTCCCCGGTTTTCAGAGCAATATTGCCTGTAAAACCGTCCGTCACCACAACGTCGGTCGTACCGGCCGTTATGTCATGCCCCTCAACGAAACCATGGAACTGCTCAGCGAGCACACCTTCACGCAGGCGCTCGGCAGCCTGACGCAAACGCTCATCGCCCTTCAACTCTTCCGAGCCGACATTAAGCAGGCCAATGGTAGGCTTAGACAGCCCTAATGCAGCCTGAGCAAAAGCCTCACCCATAACGGCGAATTCAACGAGGTTGCGCGCATCACAGGCGATATTTGCACCGAGGTCCAGCATTACGACGTCACCACGACCAGAAGGCTGTACAGCCGCCATAGCCGGGCGTGAAATACCTGGGAGTGTGCGGATAATAATCTTGGCTAGGGCCAGCATTGCGCCACTGTTGCCAGCGGAGACAACGCCCTGCGCCTCACCTGTAGCCACAGATTCCATTGCAACACGCAGGGAAGACCCGCGTACGCGCAGTGCTGATGTTGGCTTCATATCCATCGAGATACTGGCAACTGCGTGCCGAATATCACAGATGCTTGCGGCTTTCGGGTATGCCATCATGGAACGACGGAGCAGCGCTTCGTCGCCAATGAGCAAAACCCGTGCCCGTGGATGCCTGTCTGCTGCCAGCTCAAGGCCAGCTAAAACGATATCAGGTGCCCGATCGCCACCCATTGCATCAATGGCAAGCGTATAGACCTGTTTAGGCTCTTCTACGGTTGCGTGAGATGTAATTGGCGCTTCAGACATTAAAACAGTTCCCAGACAGCATCATTCAGACTTAAGCGCCTTCACAAAACAAGGCGGTGCACCTCTTCATTCGCTGTAGGATGCACCGCCAAGTGGAATTAGGCGCGAACGGCAGTCTTCAGGGTCTTGCCAGCGGCAACAACTTCACGGCCGTCATAATGACCGCAGCTGCTGCAAACGTTGTGTGGGCGCTTCAGCTCACCGCAGTTGCCGCACTCTGCATGTGCTTCAACCTGAAGTGCGTGGTGGCTGCGACGCATGCCACGACGGGACGGCGTGGTCTTTCTTTTAGGGACGGCCATGGCGTTATGCCTCTCTCTTACTGCTGTATCGGCACCAATGACCCGCTCCCGAGGGAGCATGGTGCGCTGGGTTTACAAGTATTCCTTCGGCTCGTCATCACGCCGAGTTCAGGCGGGCGGCTCTAGCAGACAGTACGCAAACTAGCAAGACAAAGCTTGCATTTTAATCAAGTTTGTCACCCTTCCGAAGGGAAGTAAGAGCCGCAAACGGATTCGGACGACCACTTCCTTCAGCCGACCCTTTGCCGCTTTCTCGCGCCGCTTTCAACTCCTCATCGCTCGGCGTCACGTCCACAGCCTCTTGGAGGCCGGCACCGGGCTTGCGCGGGTAAGGATCAAGCATCAGCGCCAGTTGTTCTGCTGCGGCTTCACCAAGATCCAATGCTTTGCCATCATGCGCGACGTCGTCCGGAGCATCCAAATCGATAGAATCGATATCAAACTCGAGGTCGTCCTCTGGCAACTCGTTTGCTGGCACAAAATTAAGCGTAAAATTTTCTGCCAGAATTTCTTCAAACGGTTCTGCCGTGATGGCGCAGGTCTGGGTCACGCGCGCTTGGAGTTTGCCGTCGGCACGAACATGGCGCACGATCCGACTGTCTCCCATTGGCTTGAGGCGAAAATGGCACTGCAATTCGTCTATTGCAGGTATTCCAAGACGCAGAGCCAGCGCTTTACGCTCTGCTTCATTCGCAGAAATGTTCTCTTCCGCCCCGAACCGAGACGGTTAAACAAAAAGCGACGAGAAAATTCGATCCGATCGGACATCCAAAACACTCAAAAAAGACAGTCGCTTCCTTGGGAAAGAAAGCGTAATCGTTGACAAGGATACTCTCTTTGCGGCACGCGCAGGGTTGAGCGCCCTTCTCGCACAGGATATGCACAACTTCATGAATAGCGCATCTCATCCATCAGCCCAAAAAAGAACACGTCGTAACAGAAGTTTTTTTGCTTCAACGATTCTGTTATGTGCCCCTCTGCTGATGGGGGGATGTTCATTGTTCAGCCCCATCCCTCAACCGCGAGGGTCGCTGATCGAAAAAGCGGATTACAGCCAGCTGATCCCCGGCACCAGCACACAGTCCGATGCGATGGACTTGCTCGGCTCACCCACAGCCCACGCGACCTTTGACGATAACACATGGATATACGTATCCATGATTACATCCCCTCGCCCTTTGAGTTTTCCGAAAATCGACAAACAACAAGTTGTCGTTCTGAATTTTGATAACAGCGGCGTCCTTCGTAAGCTGAACACGCTTGGCAAAAGCAACGCTGTTAACGTCGGCATGGTGGGGCGCACCACGCCTGCCCCGGGCACCAAAACCTCGGTTATCCAACAATTGCTGGGCAATGTCGGCCGCTACAACCCTATGAGCAATATGGGTAGCACCTTCGGTGGCAGCTCGGGTCCGATGAGCAACCAGGGCACCGGTAATGGCGGCTCAGGCAACACGCTGCCTTAATATCCTAGCGTGGGAGGCTTAGCGTGACGCTTAGTCCTCCCAACTTGCTCTTATCCAAGCGCATAAAACCCCCATGTGCTTGAACGACGTCTCGCACAATCGTCAGGCCCAGACCATTTCCCAGGCGTGAGCCAGATGCCAAACGCTGCCGGGCTTCCTCGAGCTTTTCGCTGTCTAGGCCGGGCCCGGCGTCTTCAACGGTTATTTCCACCCAGCGCTGCGTCATACGCGCCTCGAAGCGCACAGATGATCCACCGTGTCTTCGTGCATTATCAGCAAGATTACTAACAGCACGCCACATCGCGTCCGGGCGGAGAAGTACTTCCTGCTCCTCGCAGCCGACAACTTCTACAACCCGGCCTCCGCTGCGCTCAGTTGCTGTCGCAACTTCGTTCAGCAAACGGTTTATATCTGTCGGAACTGGCTTTTCGGCCCCTTCTCCCCGCGCGAAAGAGAGATAGCTTTCAATTAAGCGCTCCATGTCGACAAGATCTTGCACCATGTCGGAGACATCAGCCTGAATGTCCTCCGCTTTAACCATCCCCTTGCTTGGCAACATTGCCAATGAGAGACGCAACCTTGCCAAAGGCGTTCTCAAATCATGAGAAACACCTGCCAAGACCGACGTACGCTGCGCTACAAAGCGGTTTACCCTTTCACGCATGCGGTTGAACGCAACAGCCGCTTGGCGCACCTCACGCGCACCCTGTGGGCGTATAGCGCCAGCGTCCCTGCCAAGACCAAAAAGCTCCGCGGCATGCGCGAGCCTACGCACTGCACGCACCTGATTACGCATGAATATTCCGGCAATCACGAACAACAATACTGAAGTGCTCGATACCCAAACGACGAACACCCATATGGGCCCGATACTCAGACGCTTTGAAGGCACGTAAACCCCCAAAACACCGCCTGGTAGTTGTATCCTGACGTCAACAATATGCCTTTTTGGAAACCACTCGACTAGAAAAGGCCTGCCGAGACGCTGCTGCAAAGTCCGGGCAAAAACATCATCGATTGGCCCAAAAATATGATTCGTCCCGTGCTTCGCCAACCGCTCATTTGGTAAATACCGAAATTGCAATTGGGTCGTGCGTTGTGCCTCAGCCAAATAATTTGCTCTGGCAGGGTCCGCCATTGGCACCGCAATCGACGACGTCACCAGCATGATCTCCCCTGTCACGCCTCCAGAGAGCCTACGCGAAACCGTGTGCAAATACGTGCCGTAAAACAAAGCCAATACGATGCTTTGCGTTACAAGAAGGGGGACGAGCACAATCAGCATAGAGCGCCCCCAGAGGGAGCGCGGAAGAAAGCGCCTCAACGACTTATCAAATTTTCCCGCAATGCTCGGCGTATCAATGCCCTGGCTTGAGGACATATCCCTTCCCCCGCACGGTTTGGAGGAAGCGCGGTTCGCGAGGGTCCACCTCAATGCGCCGCCTGAGCCGTGTGACCTGCACATCCACAGCTCGCTCTCCGATTTCTTTGATGTCGAGGGCCTCTGCAATCGCTTCACGGGACATAATTTGCCCAATCTGCCGCGAGAGTACCGCCAGAAGAGCCGCCTCTCCTCCCGTTAGGTAGAGTGGGCCATCAGGACCTGAGAGCAGCGAACGCCCAACATCAAATTGCAAAACCCCGAGAGGCAACACTTGATTTTCCGCCCCACCCGCTGGTGCCGCCCGCCGCAAATGTGCCCGCAAACGCAGCAATAATTCTCGCGGCTCAAAAGGCTTGCCCAAATAGTCATCTGCACCAGCTTCAAGGCCGTCAATACGGTCTGCGGCCTCACCGCGAGCAGTCAAAAGCAAAATGGGAAAAAGCATGCCTCCATTGCGCAAGCCGCGTGTGAGCGACAAACCATCCTCTCCCGGCATCGTCACGTCCAGCACCACAGCATCCGGTTGTATGTGCTGTAAAATCTCGCGCGCTCTTTCTGCGTCAGTCGCCGTAGTAACTCGGTATCCATTTTCCGAGAGATACCGCTGTAAAAGGCGCAAAAGCCGCGGATCATCATCGACGACAACTATATGTTCATCCGTCATGCTGCTGCGTCTCCACATGCTGTAAGGCGACCAAAACACGCCTGAAGCCTTCGACCGACGTAAAACCGGCCTCCCGGTAAGCTTTGAACATTACATCGCGCATCAACTGAAATAACGCTTTTTCCAGTGCATCACCTGTTTCGGTCAATTTTAAGGGGCGCCGACGAGCATCGGTTGCATCGCGCTCTTGCACCAAAAATGCTTGGTCTTTCAGGTCCCCCAACGCGCGCCCTAACGATTGCTTGGTAATATTCAACGCCGCCAGCAATTCTGTCGGCGTAATACCGGGGTGAGAACCAACCAGAAATAAAATTCGGTGGTGTGAGTGTCCCAACCCCTTACTTCTCAGCAAGGCCCCGCACTCTGCGTTAAGGCGCCTCCAAGCCAGCATTTGTGCTTCAAACGACTGCCTCAGCTGCTCTTCGCGCAGATATAAATGCGCGGAAATGGATGGGAGCTCAGGACTTTTCATTAGCCGGGGGTCTTCTCGTCTAGAAATGCAAAGCGGCTAAAATCTTCTATACGCTGGGGATACAAAATCCCCTCCAAATGATCATATTCATGCTGCAAAACATTGGCATGAAAACCCGTTGCCGTACCGGAGATTTCTCGGCCTGCTTCATCTGCGCCCAAATAATGCACGGTTTTAAAACGCGGAACATCTGCTCTTAAACCCGGAATAGACAAACATCCTTCCCGGCACACCATCTTCGTGGCATCAAGCGGCGTCAGGACTGGATTTATTAAGACGCGGGGAGCAACCGGGGATTCTCCATCCACGCATCTGGACTGCGGGACGTGGTATACAAACAAGCGCAAAGATTGCCCGATTTGGGGCGCTGCGAGTCCCGCCCCGTTCGCATCCCGCATCGTGTCGAACATATCGCGCACGAGTTGTTGTATTTCCTCGCTCTCAGGAGTGACAACAGAATCCGCCACACGGTGCAAAGTGGGGTGCCCCATGCGTAAAATCTTTAAAACAGCCATGCTTTTCCCAGCCTTTTTCCAAAATATAGACTGCTCTGAGACAAAAAACGGTTCAAGTGGTCCCTAATGATTTGCACCTGCCGCCGGGAATGTGTTAGAGGCTCGGTCCCAACGGAAATGCCATTTCACGGGCGTCAATGACAAGCGCCCTATCTAAGGAGTTGACGACACCGTGCAGGTTCTCGTTCGTGACAACAATGTTGACCAAGCGCTTAAAGCGCTGAAGAAGAAGATGCAGCGCGAAGGCGTTTTTCGCGAAATGAAGCTGCGCCGCCACTTCGAAAAGCCTTCTGAGCGCCGCGCTCGCGAAGCAGCTGAAGCTGTTCGTCGCGCACGCAAGATGGAGCGTAAGCGTCTGGAGCGTGAAGGCTTCTAATAGCTTTCCTGCTCAAAAAAAGCCGCCTCCTTCGGGAGAGCGGCTTTTTTTATGCTTAAATCGCTAAAATCGGAGCGCTAACCAGCGGGTAGAGGTTTGCTCACAGCATCCTCGACATCCTTAAACGACGGCATTAACGCGGATGGAATACTCTTACGAGCTATTTCAACACTCACCTGTGGGGCGTTCGCTTGCAAATGCGCTACGAGCATCGCCCTGACAACATTCAGATACGCCCCTTCTTCCTCCACAACGCTTTTTAAGCGCCCTGCGATAGGGGCAACCATCCCGTACGCCATCAAGATACCCAAAAATGTGCCGACCAAAGCCCCTGCAATCATTTCCCCCAGTACAGCTGGTGGCTTACTGATAGCCGCCATGGTTTTGATGACCCCTAATACTGCAGCAACGATCCCAAGCGCGGGCAGAGCATCAGCAAGCGACTGCAAAGCATGCGCCATATGCGCCTCTTCCAACGCGCGTTTGCGTAGCTCTCCGCCCATGACGTCATCCATTTGGTAGGGATCTGTCGCGTTCATACCCGCCATCCGCAAGTAATCACAGACGAACACACACACGTCTTCATTCTCCGCTACACGTTGATGTGCACGGAAAATATTGCTCTGCTTGGGTTCTTCTATATGGCTTTCAACGGCCGCCATGCCGCGTGCAGACGCAACCTTGCAGAGATGGAAGAGCACCCCCAGCAGCTCAAGATAGTCCTCCTGCGTGTAACGACTACCCTTCAGGGCTTTTTTCACGTCGTGTAGAGCGTGTTTTACAACCCCCATTGGGTTCGCCATTAAAAAGCTACCGATAGCAGCCCCGAGGATGGTCAAAAGTTCGAAGGGCATAGAAGCAAATAATGGGCCAATAGCTCCACCAGATGCCGCAAATGCACCAAACACACACCCCAGAACGATCCCTAATCCGATCAGTACAAACATATTTTTTCTCAGTATTTTTTGTAAAATTCAGTACGAAGCCACGACAAGAACCACGCGACGATTTACCGCAGCCAGAGGGTGCGCAGGTTCTGCTAAATCCCGATCGGCGTACCCGCTAATTTGGTGGAATCGCCAATCCGGCAAACCCGCATGCACTAAAATGTCTCGTGCTGCTGCGGCCCGGCCGCCAGAGAGCTGCCAGTTGGACAAAGAGCCTGAATGAAATGGCGCTGCGTCCGTATAGCCCGCAACCGACACTGCACCCGCCATCCGGGCCAGATAAGGCGCAATAGTGACCAGTAAAGCCTTTGCATGTTCGGTAGGCTCCACAGCCCCCAAAGCGAACATGGATTCTTTTTCAGAATCAGCAATTTGGATATGCAGCCCATCATCTCCTTGCGTTATGCTCACTTGGTCACGGAGAGTATGAAGCGCGGCATTAGCCCCAATTGCCGCCTGTATTTCCCGCATAACCGCCGCCTGATGTGCTTTCTGTGTTCCTCGCGGCGTGGGAGCGGTCTCTCCCGGCTGAGCGGGGCGATCATGCAAAGGGACAATTTGCGTACTTTGATCGGTGGCGTGCGCTGTGACCGCCCCTCTCCCATTATCAGCTTTGTGCCCAGAGAATTCACCTTCATGCACAACTACGGCCTGTGCCGTAGTCGCCAAAGGCGAGGCATCTGTGCCCAACATGTTATCAACCGGCGGGGGCACATCCTTTTGGATGGCCATGGGATTGAAATAGCTTGCTATTCCGCGCCTTTGCTCTTCCGTGGTTGCATTGATGAGCCACATGACGAGGAAAAAGGCCATCATTGCCGTTACAAAATCAGCATAAGCGATTTTCCAAGCGCCCCCATGGTGGCCAGCCTCAACCACGTTGTAGCGCTTGATAATGATACTTCGTTTTTCTGTCGGGGATGACGTAGGCATATACTCTCCTGCTCAGAGAAAGTATCAGCTCAAAGCCTTAAGAAACCCTTTATTTACGGCTACTCAAGGCAGAACAACCCCATCTTTAACTGCACTGACCGTAACACGGTAACAGCGTATAGCATGTCCCGCATATGAACGGCATATCACCTCGCCCTTTGGACTGTTCGGGTGAATATCATTTATAATTAACACGTTCTGGAACGGCTGTGCAGCAAGCCCCAGAAACTGCCAACGAGGGTCTAACCCGATTACTGGCACTTTGAGCCCAGCCTCAGCCAATTTTGACGCAACGCCATAATCTTCAGCAGCAACCGCATCAGCTTTTTTCTGCTGCACTAAGCTTGCTGCATCCGAAGCAAAGCGCTCCCACCCCGCCGTTTGGCGTGCAACGGGGTCTTTGTTTGGTGCCAATGCTGGGACTTGATACACGGCATGGACCGCGACAAGCACAAAAATGGCACAACCACTTGCCACAGCCCAGCGAACACGCACGAGCGAAAGAGCGCCAATCAGCGCCCATGCCGGATACACGACCGCAGGCCAATTTGCCTGTACACGATCACCCAAAGCGTGTTGGAGAAACACACATAGTGGTAACAACGCGATCCAGCATAATAAATACGCCCCTACTTCAGCACGGCGCCGGTAGGCATGCACAAGACCCATGGCGAAAATCGCAAAAACCAGCGGTGTCGCCAGTCCGATTTGCCCACCAATAAGTTCACCCAAAAATTGCGCGGCACGGGCAGGATGCCAATCCCCTGTTCGTCCACCCTGCTTTATGAAGCTTGCCCAATGGTGCGCCTTATTCCACCAAATGACAGGTGCTGCGCTCAACAAAAACGCCGGTACAGCACACCACGGAGAGAGACGCCGGCGCCAATCAGCATTCAGCAATAGGCCGCACGCCATAGCCGCGCCAACCAGAACGGCAGTATATTTGGAGTCAAATCCCAGACCGAGCCCACCCCCTACTGCGCTCCATGCCAGAACTTTGGATAACGTATGCTTTACTTTGAGCGCCACACTCAGCGCCCAAACAGTAAGGGTTGTGAAAAAAACAAGAGGAGTGTCCGGCGTCATGGTCGCACACCCCAGTCCGACCATTAGCGTCGCGTTCAGCAACCATACCGCACGAATACCGATACGCGCCCCATCCTGCCCGAATAAGTTACGCGCAGCACAGAAAAGAAAAAAACTCCCAGGCAGAACAGAAATCGGCCCTAAGAAACGCGCCCCCAAAGGACTGTCCCCGGCAAGCCATGTACCGATCCGTATCCACAGCGCGACCATGAAGGGATGATCTAAATACCCCCCTTGCAAGTGATGTGACCATTCTCGGTAATAGGCTTCATCAGGCGTTAGAGGCATTGTGCCGGCGAGGTACAGGCGTAAGGCTGTCAAAAAAGCCAGCCCTGCAGAAAGGCTAAAAACCTCTTTGCCCCTCATCGCCAGACCAGCGTAGATGACACCGCATAATTCCAGACAACACTCATGACTGCCCCTGCTGCAGACGAGCGGCTCCAATGGCCGTGCCCCCAATCATGCAACGCCATGCGCGCTATGCCGATATTTGCCAGCGCTCCGACAGAGCACGTCACGACAAATAGGGCGAGCCCCCACCACATGCGGCGCCCCTTTAAGCGCTTATCGTGGTAAGTGATGCGGTTGTTTAGGAAGAAATTCGTCAACATTGCCGCATAAGTTCCCAAAAACTGGCTCTGGGAAAAATTCAATCCTGCGATCTTGCTCACATGCAAGACACTTACATTCACTAAAACACCAATCAACCCGACAAGTGCAAAAGCCAAAAAGCGTGTAGGCAAGCGGCCACGTGTGACCTTATCCATCAGCATAAACGCAAACTGTACCAGCACCTGTACATCAAGTTTGCTTTCACCCGCCTGTCGAGGACGAAAAACAAAAGGAACCTCTTCGATACGGGTTCCAACAGGGGCGGACATGGCAAGGTCCAACAATATCTTGAACCCGGCACCAGAGAGCTTCGGCAGCAACGAGTCGAACGTGCTACGACGTATCGCGAAAAAACCGCTCATCGGGTCTGATATTCGGTGTGGCATGACATATTGGGCTGCCCGGATACCTGTATCCGATAATACATGGCGCCAGCGATTTGCGAGGCCGGAATTATCACCACCCTCTATGTGGCGACTAGCAACGACCAGTTCCGCCCCATCTTTGAGCCGCCGTAGCATCTCAGGTAGAATTTGCTCATCATGCTGCAGGTCACCGTCCATTACGGCCGTATAGGGCGCCGTAGAAGCCAGTATGCCTTCAATAACAGCCGATGAAAGGCCGCGCCGCCCTATCCGCTTTACAACGCGAATACGAGGGTCGCTCTGCGCTAGCTGCGCGGCACAAGACGCCGTTCCGTCAGGGGAATTGTCATCAACGAAGACAACTTCCCACGCAATTCCTGCCAGTGCCTGATCCAGTGCCGACACTAACATCGGCACGTTTTCAACTTCATTGTAGCACGGCACAACAATGGCGAGTTGCGCCGGTAACAACGCAGTATGCGGAAAAGGCATCAGGGCATCACTCAATTAGATCGGGACGCCAGCGAGCGAGCGGCTTGTCTGTATTGTTTGCAATGTCTGAACGCGCACGACGTTGGGACTCTCTGTGAGGCGGCGCGTCAGAACGTTCTGGTGTGCCGCATCTCTTGCAACCAAGCGCACGAGAAAATCTCCCCCGCCGCGAATCATGTGGCATTCACGTGTCTCGGGCCACTCTTCTACCTGCGCCTCAAAAGCAGCCAAGACGCTGTTGCGCTGACTGTCCAAGCCGATCAGCGCATAGAAGACGATAGACCAGCCCAGTAAGGCCGGATCAACGTCTGCGTGGTAACCACGGATAATACCAAGTTCCTCCAAGCGGCGCACGCGCCGAAGGCAAGGAGGTGCGGAAATGCCTACGCGTCGGGCAAGTTCCACATTCGTCATACGCCCATCAACCTGAAGTTCGGCGATAATCAGCCGGTCAATGGCATCAAGGTCAGCGGAGGGCAAAGTGTGCGTTGTGTTCATGTCATCCCGACATATATGGCAGGTAAAGCCGTCCGGAAAGATGGCAAGTGCCGTTGAAACCCCTATATGAAGGGCAACAACATTAAATTGGAATGGGTATGAGCGTTCTTCACCACACTGATCTCCTTGTCGTAGGCGCTGGACCAGCCGGATACACAGCTGCGATCTACGCTGCTCGTGCGAGCATGAAGCCAATCCTCGTGACTGGTATGCAGCCCGGTGGACAGCTAACGATTACGACAGACGTTGAAAATTATCCCGGTTTTGCTGAACCGATCCAAGGGCCGTGGCTCATGGAGCAGATGCGCGCACAGGCCGAACATGTCGGGACAAACATTGTTTACGATCTCATCACAGAAGCCTCATTAAAAAATGGCCAGGATGCAGACGGATATTTTCATCTCAAGGGCGACTCGGGCGATGAATACCGTGCGCGTACGGTTGTGATTGCAACAGGCGCACAGGCGAAGTGGCTTGGCCTTGAAGCTGAGACACGCTTGCGCACTGGTGGTGTTTCCGCATGTGCGACGTGTGACGGCTTTTTCTACCGCGGCAAAACTGTTGCTGTCGTAGGTGGCGGGAACACGGCCGTCGAAGAAGCACTTTACCTTACCCACCATGCCGAGACCGTACACCTCATCCATCGCCGGGACACATTGCGCGCTGAGCGTATTTTGCAGGACCGCCTGCTGGCACATCCGAAAATCAAAACCCATTGGAATGTCGCCGTAAATGACATCATTGGTGGCGGCACACCTGAAGTTGTGCAGGCTGTAGAGCTTAAAAACACCGAGACCGGCGCTCTATCCCGCATTGATGTCGATGGCGTCTTTGTTGCAATCGGCCATCACCCGAATACTGGTCCCTTCCGTGAACAAGTCGCGTGTGACGCAGACGGCTACATCATCACCGAAGCAGGCGGTACTCAGACATCAATTCCGGGCGTGTTTGCTGCTGGTGACGTGCAGGATCGTATTTTCAGGCAGGCGGTCACGGCAGCTGGCACCGGCTGCATGGCTGCGTTAGAGGCTGAACGCTTCATTTCTAACATACCAGCTATGACAAAAACTTGACCCTAGTCGAAGCTTCGGACAGTTTCGTGTTTAATACGAAACTCCGAAGCAAATGATATATCTATGGTTAAGAAGGAAGAGGACCGCCGCCACAGCGGACGGGACGATCATCATATGGACTGGGACAAACTACGCATTTTCCATGCCGTCGCTGAGGCAGGCTCGTTTACGCATGCGGGGGATAAACTAAACCTTAGCCAATCGGCAGTGTCCCGACAGATCTCTGCCCTCGAAGAAGTGCTGCGCGTTCCGCTATTTCACCGCCATGCACGCGGCCTAATCCTGACCGAACAAGGCGAAGTGCTTAACCGCACTGTACGCGACGTCTTTTCTAAACTGGCCCTAACGCAAGCTTTCCTAAGCGAAAGCAAAGAGCGCGCAGCTGGCAAGATTACAATCACCACAACAACGGGCTTTGGCGCATCCTGGCTAACGCCACGCCTTAATCGCTTTCTAGAAAAATATCCCGAAATTGAAGTCTCTCTTCTTCTTGAAGATGAAGAGCTTGACCTTGGAATGCGTGAGGCAGACGTCGCGATTCGCCTTCACCCTCCAACACAGCCTGACTTGGTGCAGCGCCATTTGGCTGATTTTGATATGCCTATATACGCCAGCCCAGAATATCTGGCCGAGCACGGCACACCGAAGACACTAGAGGAACTCGCCAACCACCAGATTATTGGCTTCGCCGGGTGGCACTTGCCCCTACCCGTTGTGAATTGGCTTAATGACGAATTGCACCGTCAAAACATCCCCTATAAAGGCATGCGCCTAGCAATAAACAACATCGCTGCCGTAGCCACGGCCATCGCATCGGGCATTGGGATTGGCTCCTTGCCTTTCTATTCTGCTACGGCCCACCCAAATCTTGTACGCATCCTTGAGGATATTCCTACCCCCAAGGTTGAAGCCTACTTCGTGTACCCTGACGAACTCCGAACATCTAAAAGAATAGCTGTTTTCAGGGACTTTTTACTAGCCGAGATCAACGCTCTAAAACATTCCTGACGGCTTACCCTCAGACGAAGTTCAAACCTTCGTCTGGGGGGAGAGAACCCCCTCATTGACGCGTTCTCTCAGTTCTTTCCCTGCCTTGAAAAAGGGAAAGACTTTTTCTTCCACGTCTACCGTTTCGCCAGTACGAGGATTACGCCCTGTGCGTGCTTGGCGTTGGCGCGGTACAAAAGCGCCGAACCCCCTCAACTCGACTCTATCCCCTTTTTCAAGGGCGAGGCTAATTTCTTCCAGTATCACGTCGACAATACGCTCGACGTCCTTAGGCAGTAAATGTGCGTGTTGCTGTGCTACTATTGCTACCAGTTCAGACCGCGTCATACCTTACTGCCCTCACTTATTATTTCATCGTGCTACCATGACAATATGGCTACCGGGCCGTCAAGCGTATCAATCGTGGAGGCCATTTCAAAGCGGCGAGCAGCACTTTCTCCCAAGAAAGTACCAATAACGGCTTTGTAAGGGATACCAAAGAACTTGCGTGCGTTTTCTTTTTTCGCAATGTCGCAGACAGGGTAAGTTGCGCTCGTAATGTTAAGACGATGCTTTAACCAGTCACGCGCATTTTTTTCTGTTCCAAGTTCATCAACCAAACCGAGAGCAAGCGCTTGGCGCCCTGTGTAAGGCCGTCCATCCGCAAGTGATTTTACTTTCTCGACCGTCATGTGACGCCCTTGCGCAACCATGGTCACAAACTGGTCGAATAAATCATGCACGATACCTTGGAGCATATCCCGACCGCCGGGAGACAGAGCCACGCTTGGGTCAGTCTGGTTTTTCATATCTCCGGAAATAATAGAGCCGTTTGAAACACCCAAGCGCCCTAGTAATGGAGAAAAATCATAACGCTCTAAAATTACGCCAATGGAGCCCGTAAGCGTTGAAGGCATAGCGACAATATGCTGTGCAGGCGCCGAGAGCATGTAGGCCGCAGACGCCCCTAATCCCCCCATGGAGACAGCAACAGGCTTTTTAGACGCAAAACGCTCAATGGCATTATGCAATCTTTCACCACCCGTAACGGCTCCGCCCGGACTATTCACAATAACTAATAAACCCGTGACGCTCTCATCTTTTGCGGCATGGTAAATGGCGCGTTCCTGGAGAGAAACATTATCCCCGATGATGCCATCAATCGTGATGCGCGCGATATGCGGCGTGGATATTGTTGATTTGTGTTTGATTGAGGTTGGGAGGACAAGCACCCCAAATGCAAAAATAAAGCTCAGCACGGCACCTATACGCCAGCGCAAGAGCCGGCGTCTTTGCAGCGCCAACATGATACGTTTTTCTGCGTCGTTATTCACGGGCGTCCCTCTTACTCAAATAGAGATTATACTCTACCAGAGAAACGCCCAGAAAACCTACTCTACCATTTGATTGGTAGTTATTTTATTATTAAGAAGATTTTTTATCAGAACTGTTAGCGCTAATCTTGCGACCCAGACCGATTTCACGCGCCAGAGTTGAACGGCGGCGGGCATAGTTTGGAGCAACCAGCGGGTAGTCACCCGGTAGACCCCAACGCTCACGGTACTGTTCTGGCGTCATATTATACGCACTTTGGAGGTGCCGCTTCAGCATCTTGAGCTTTTTGCCATCTTCCAAGCAGACAATATAATCAGGGAAAACTGAGCGCTTGATTGGCACAGCTGGCTGTGGACGCTCTGGCTTGATTTCTTCAACTGCCGTGCCTGCGCCTGCTAAAGCGTCATAGACTTGCTTAATAAGCCCTGGGAGCTTTTCAGCATCTACGTTTCCACGGGAGGCCTGAGCCGAAACAATTTCCGTGGTTAATTCGAGAAGAGTTTTTTCACTTTTGACTTCAGACATGGTCATCTCCCATATAAAGACAAACAAACCAGATTAGTTGGCAAGTATATATCAAAACCCATACATAAGAAAAAAAATAAAAACAACAGATAAAAATTTTTGTTATTAAGATTAAAATAATTATAATCGTTAATGTCAGTTAATACCTGACCGAAAAGCATTGTCTGCGGAGAAGGCTTCATACTCTAAATGAATCCTTTTCTTACAAAAATTTACAAACACTCTTCGCCTAGAACAACGTCTTACTTCGAAAAATGGTTTCAAGAAAATATTCCAGAGATACTTATTTCTTTTTATCATGCTTAAGAACGTATAAAAGACCCAAGACTTTCTGGCTCCAACCTGCCATTGCATCGAAGATAATTTATAATGTCTTTACTCAGCGATATTCGTCTTCCCTTTTCAAAGCCTAAAACCATACTAAAAAACGACAATAGCGCGCCCTTTACCCTTCCTTTCCAATGGCTCATTGCTCCTCCAGCGTCCGCATTATCCTTCGCAATACGTAATACTATTGCTGCGCTTCTCGCCTTGCTGATCGCGCTATGGATGGAGCTTGATAGCCCAGCTTGGGCTGCCATGACCGTCTGGGCGGTTGCACAGCCAACCCGTGGAGAAAGCCAATCAAAAGCTAAATGGCGCATTATTGGCACTATTTTTGGTGCCATCGCATCGCTGTTTATTATGAGCGCGAGCCCCCAAGCCCCATGGCTATTCTTTCCCATGATTGCCATCTGGATCGGTTTGTGCAGCGGCTTTGCAACTTTCTTTAGCAATTTTCGCGCTTATGCACTCGTCTTAGCAGGTTATACTTGTTCCATCATTTGTATGGATGCGGCCTCTGACCCCAACCACATCTTTTTTATTGCCGTTTCCCGTACGACGTACATTACCCTCGGCGTCCTATGCGAAGCTTTCGTAGCTCTTATTTTTGCCGCTTCACAGGAACGGCACGCACGGGAGCAAATTAGACAAAAAATCCAATCCGCTCTCATCCTTGTCACACAAACATTAAGCAGCATTCTGGGCGAAGACCGCGGCGCTATTAATGCAGCGCGTCGGCAATTTGGTACATTGCTGCAAATCAACGATCAAATTGAATTTGCAGAAGTTGAAATGGGTCCACACGGCCACGAAGGCGACCACGCACGCGCAGCGCTAGCTTCGGTATCTGCCCTGCTGTCTCGCGGGTTTGGAATGGCTATGCGCCTTCAACTTTTGCATCACGAACATGAGGATTTCTCACTAGCCGCTGATGAAATTCTATTGTTTTTAAAAGATTTTCCTCGCCGCTTAGCGGATCAGAGTGCTTTGCATGACCTTCTTGCAGAATTGCAGCATCTCCGCGACGTTTGCCATCAGTATGCCGCCCCCCATGAAGATAACTCTATTATTAAGACTGCAAAAACACCGTTGAGAGACGACGCAACACTGGATGAACGCGTACTCTTTATCTCTCTCGGTGACCTTATGGGTGACCTTGAACGCGCAATCGCGGAATACGAAGCCAGTACACACGCTATCCCGGGAGATCACTTCCATTTCCGCCGGGAAACTCATCTAGACCCCAGAGAAGCTGTTTCGAATGGCTTGAGGGGTGCCATCGCGGTGCTGATAACCGCATTTATCTATGAAGTAACAGCTTGGCCTAATGGATTGGGCTTTATAGCCATTACAACCCTCGTATGCGGCCTCTTTGCCACGACCGAAAACCCTGCACTTGGCAGTATGAAATTCTTTAAAGGTGCCCTTGCGGCATTGGCTGTTGCCTGGGTTCTGACATTTATTCTTATCCCGCGCGCGACCACGTCAGAAATTCTAATTTTGTTTTTGGCACCAACAATGTTCGTATGTGGCTTGGCTAAAGCCAACCCTGCCACATCAGGTGGCGCAGGGGCTTACGGCCTCCTACTACCAGCAATGATCAACCCTCAGAATCATCATATTTTAGATGAAGTCGCTTTTTACAATAACAACACCGGCACGATGATGGCGGTCATCATTAGCGTTTTAGTCTTTAGAACAATTCTACCTTTTAATCCCTCTGACGAACGCCTTCGTTTGCGCCTGACTATGTTGAGCGAACTGCGTAATCTAGCCTCGCTCAGCCATTCTCCGTCACGTGACAGTTGGATTGGACGCAACACCGATCGCTTCGCCCGCCTGATAAGACATGCAGGCCCGACCCACACGGTCCTCGTCGAAGCCTATATTATAGGCACACTCACAACGTTGACTCTTGGTTTGAACATTATTCGATTGAGAACTCTACTCGAACGAGAATTCTTACCTGAAAGCGCACGCCGCCCTATTCAGCTTACACTCCATTACATTGAACATTCGACTCAACGGCACGACAAAGCAGCTCGTATCGCTGAAACAGCTGTAAGACGTTTACGTGTCCTCACGCCGCAAGAAACTGACTTTGCAACGCGTCTCGATTTGACAAGGGCGATCACCTATCTCGTCGTGGTCGCCCATAGTTTGCGAACTGCGCGCGATTTTCTCGATTCAACACAACCTTTTATGGAGGAAAAATCATACCGCCCACTAGCACAACCATCTGACGTAAGCTCTCGCAGCAACAGAGAGGAATAGGCCTTATCCCAGCTTCTCTTTTGCGCTCGTTTTATTGAGATGATTGATACCATCAATTTAACATAGCGCAGTTTTTAGTTGAGGTCTTATCTCTGCACTTAGCTTTTCTTGGCTGTACAGGGTATCCGTTCAGAGATTCTTTGCGCTTGCAGTACTGATCGTTGTGCTTGAGGGCATATTGTGCGCAGCACAAACGCAAAAATCCGCAGGCGGACGCGCGGACCGTGCGGTTTATGTGTTATCTGGGAGTTCGCCAAAGTTGGTTGCGGGGGTAGGATTTGAACCTACGGCCTTCAGGTTATGAGCCTGACGAGCTACCGGGCTGCTCCACCCCGCGGATGAGTTTTGTGTGTTTTTTTTGTGTGTGTATTGGGTGAGCTAGGGGACCTGGCGGCGACCGACTTTTCCGCACCTTAAGGTGCAGTATCATAGGCGCTGAGGTTTTTCACGGCCGAGTTCGGGATGGGATCGGGTGTAGGATCCTCGCCATGGCCACCAGGTCTTCTAGCTCACCCTCGTGTTGGTAGAGGAGGGTGATGAGGTTGGTGTATTTTTGAGTGTGACTGATTTCTGTGCATGTGTTTGTGTGTGAGGATTATGAGCGATTAGTACCGGTTAGCTGAGTACATTACTGTACGTATACACCCGGCCTATTAACGTGCTGGTCTTGCACGGCTCTATGAGACCTAGTTTTGAGGTGGGTTTCCCGCTTAGATGCTTTCAGCGGTTATCCCGTCCGAACTTAGCTACCCGGCTGTGCCACTGGCGTGACAACCGGTGCACCAGAGGTTCGTTCATCCCGGTCCTCTCGTACTAGGGACAAATCCTCTCAAGTCTCTTACACCCACGGCAGATAGGGACCGAACTGTCTCACGACGTTCTAAACCCAGCTCACGTACCACTTTAATCGGCGAACAGCCGAACCCTTGGGACCTGCTCCAGCCCCAGGATGTGATGAGCCGACATCGAGGTGCCAAACCTCCCCGTCGATGTGGACTCTTGGGGGAGATCAGCCTGTTATCCCTAGAGTACCTTTTATCCGTTGAGCGATGGCCCGTCCACGTGGGACCACCGGATCACTATGGCCGACTTTCGTCTCTGATCGAGCTGTCACTCTCACAGTCAGGCGGGCTTATGCCATTGCACTCGACAGCCGGTTTCCGACCGGCCTGAGCCCACCATCGCGCGCCTCCGTTACACTTTGGGAGGCGACCGCCCCAGTCAAACTGCCCACCATGCAGGGTCCCGGATCAGGCTGACTGATCTCGGTTAGACATCAGAAAAATTCAGGGTCGTATTTCAAGGATGGCTCCACCGGTGCTGGCGCCCCGGCTTCAAAGCCTCCGACCTATCCTACACAGAATTTTCCTGATGCCACTGCAAAGCTACAGTAAAGGTTCATAGGGTCTTTCCGTCTGACCGCGGGTACCCCGCATCTTCACGGGGAATTCAATTTCGCTGAGTCGATGCTGGAGACAGTGGGGAAGTCGTTACGCCATTCGTGCAGGTCGGAACTTACCCGACAAGGAATTTCGCTACCTTAGGACCGTTATAGTTACGGCCGCCGTTTACCGGGGCTTCAATTCAATGCTTGCACATCTCCTCTTAACCTTCCGGCACCGGGCAGGCGTCAGGCCCTATACGTCATCTCTCGATTTCGCAGAGCCCTGTGTTTTTACTAAACAGTCGCTACCCCCTGGTCTGTGCCACCCACACATGGTTGCCCACGGGTGGGTCTCGTTTATCCCGAAGTTACACGAGCAATTTGCCTAGTTCCTTCAGCATCGTTCTCTCAAGCGCCTTGGTATACTCTACCAGTCCACCTGTGTCGGTTTCGGGTACGGTCTATATGCTAGAGCTATTTCCTGGAATGGTCCAAAAGCTGGTTCAATCCGATAAGAACCAACAACATATCTCATTCGTCACTTCTAGCAGGCTCAGGACTATTAACCTGATTCCCATCGACTACGGCTTTCGCCCTCGCCTTAGGGGCCGGCTCACCCTGCGTGGATTAACCTTGCGCAGGAACCCTTGGACTTTCGGCGACAGTGTTTCTCGCACTGTTTATCGCTACTCATGTCAGCATTCGCACTTCCGATATCTCCAGAGGGGGTCACCCCGCCTCCTTCGCAGACCTACGGAACGCTCCGCTACCGCGCATTCATAAGAATGCACCCACAGCTTCGGCACGTGACTTGAGCCCCGTTACATTTTCGGCGCAGGGTTTCTATTAGACCAGTGAGCTATTACGCTTTCTTTAAAGGAT